>JADKDR010000016.1 GCA_016714535.1 Bacteroidota bacterium | reverse complement strand
AACAGGTGTTGAAGAACTAAACTTCGAATTAACAGCAAGTTCTTGCTAATACTTGGCACCACGCTCTCGTGCCACGTAATAAGGAACCGTAGCCGGAGGTACTTTGCCTGTAAGTAACCCTGCATCGCCTGCTGTAACATAAATAAACACAACTTTCGTATTGCTTTCCTGCATATCATTATATGCATTAGTGCCTATAAATAATTGCCAATCGTCAGGATGGGCGCTAAAATAAAATGAACACTTCGTAAACTGCGCCACTGAAACAAATCCATTCATCACCATTGAAAGAGTAATCAAAATACTTCTCATAATAAATCTAATTATTAGTTATATAACTTGTCTATCAAAATTAACTACTAAGATAAATAAATACAACTTTAATTGATAAAGAAGAGATAATAATTCGTGGTCATTATATAATTAGTGGTAAAAAAAGGGCCACCCAATTGGGTGACCCATGATGAAGCGTATTTCTTAATAACCTGATTACTTATTGCTTGCAACAACTATTTTTCGCCTTTCAACCGTTCCAGCGAATTCAATTCGTAATTCATAAATTCCCGATGCCAATGAGGTTGTTTCAAATCGTATTTGTGTGGTTCCATGCTGCGTTGAAATTGACTTGCTTATGCACATTTGACCCACTTCGTTGTAAACAGAAATCTCAGCCAAATTAATTCCCAAGGCATCAAACTCAATATTCAAAAACTCGCTTGCAGGGTTGGGGTACACACTTAGGTCTGCTATAGCTATTAAATCCATTTCTCCGAAGCGTGGCCCGTTAACGGTCACCGAAGCCACTTTGGTACATCCACTTGCATCTGTTACTGTTACCGTATATGTTCCTACAGTGAGATTCAATATTTTGGCATTGGTCTTTCCATTACTCCATAAATAAGCATAGGGCGAAACTCCGCCAACTGGCACTGCTTTGGCAGTAGTAGAAGTAGTATCAAACGAAATAGCAATAGCTGCAGGCTCCGTTACCAAAGAAGACTTGGTATTGCTACATCCTCCGGTACTTGTCACCGTTATCGTGTAAATTCCTGCAGTTGCATTTAAATTATTTTTGCTTGTTTTTCCATTACTCCATAGGTATGAAAAAGGTGAAACACCCGAGGTAACAGTAATATTAACCGCTCCGGTATTGCCCCCATTGCAAATAACATTTGTAATGGCTGCAGTTATCTGTGGCCTGCCATCGCTTACAACTACCGGTACCTGCTTAACACAATTAGCAGTATCGCGAATGGTAAGTGTATAAGCACCTGCACATAATCCTGTTGCTAAAGAATCTAAATCTAAGGGCACGGTATTCCATGAATAGCGGTATGGTTTTTTGCCTCCCGTAGGAGCAACGTATGCAATTCCATTGCACAGATTGCAGCCCGCATCTATTACCGTAAGGTTTTCTTTAATCTGCGACCATTGAACCACGTTTAGTACCTTCACAAAGGAGCAATTGCCTGCATCTGTAACGGTGAGGGTATATGTTCCATTGCTTATATTGCTGATGCTGCTGCTAACTGCTCCTGTGCTCCACAGGTATGTGTAAGGTGCCGTACCTCCGGTTATGTTTTTAATGGTTAGCTTTCCATTATTATCTTGATAGCATGGCTTCTTGATGGTTACCGTTACATTGCTTATGCTTCCTCCAGTAGTTTGAACGATAGATACCAGTGTTTTGGTACAACCCTTTGAATCGGTAACAGTACATAAGTAAGAGCCAGCTGTAAGACTACTGATAACAGAGGTGTTTTGTGGCGGATTCGTATTCCATAAATATTGGTATGGCGGGCTGCCACCGCTTACATTCATAACTACTGAGCCATTGCTGGTTCCACACGTAGTATTGGTAACGGTAGAAGATGCAGTAAGAACGGTAGGTTGGGTAATGACTATGGAACTTGTGCCTGTACAATTAGGCGTAGTAGTAACTGTAACGGTATATATTCCTATTGGTAAGCCTGTAGGATTTTGTACAGTCATCCCATTGCTCCATAAGTAGGTAAATGGTCCTGCCACATTATTAATGGTGGTGGTTATGGTTCCATCACTTCCGCCATTACAACTCACATTTGTTTTACCTAGCTGCACAATGGGCTGCACGCAATTGCAGGAAGTAACAGAGGCGGTGGTGCTAGCGGTAGCACTGCAACCAATAAGGTTAGTTACGGTTACAGTATATACTCCTGACATGTTTACCTGCGCATTGCTGATAACAATATTCTGAATGGAGCTTGCAAAGCTGTTAGGCCACTCCAAATATAACCATTGCCGCCACTGGCGGTTAAGTTAAGATTAGTGCCGGCACATACGGGGCTGTTGGTTCCTGCCGTTGCCTTAGGTACATCTTTGATAGTTACATATCTACTATCTGAAACAACTCCGCAAGGTCCTGCAGGGTCGTTGCTCGAAAGGGTAATGATTACAAATCCGGCAGCAGTATCTGCTGAACTAAAAGTATACGTGGTATTTAGCCCATTGGCATTGCCAAATGTGCCTGTGCCACTGCTAGTCCATGTTGTGGTATTAGTATTCTGTCTTGTTCCTGATAAGCTAAGTATTTTGTCACCACAAATTTCTGCAGAGTCCGAACCAGCATTAATTACATAATGCGGATTGAACCAAACAACAATGGTGTCGCTTGTAAAGTTACTGCATTGGCCAGCCTGATCGGTTAGTGACAATACCAGTGAAACTTTGCCCGCAGCTTTATCTGCTGCAGAAGCTGTATATATCGAATTAAATGCTGATGCATTGTTAAATGATCCGGTGCCAAGACTGCTCCATAGTGCGTTGCACAAAGTACCTGGCGCACCGCTGTATGTTCCTGACAACTGCCAAATGGTATCGCCACAAATCAAAGCCGGTCCTGCATCGGCAGTGGCTGTTTTATACTGCGCATACATGTTGTCTGACTTGGCTCCACAAGGACCCGCAGGGTCATTGGTAGTGAGTGTTAATGTTGCTCCACCATTTGTTTTATCAGCGGCAGAAAACGTATAGGTAGTATTCAACGCATTTGCATTTGCAAATGTTCCACTACCGTTGGTAGTCCATATAACTGAAGTTACCGAATTGGATTTCGATCCTGATACAGAAACAGAATTGCTTTTACATGCTACTGCATTATTACCTGCATCAACACTGTACTTATCAAAATAAACAACCAAAGTGTCAGCATTGAAGGTGCAGTTTCCGTTAGGATCAATAGGAGTTAAATAGATATTGATTACACCAGCATTAATATCTGCCTGCGAAGGAGTGTAAACAGGTGAATAAACCGCAGCGCTCGAAAAAGATCCTGTGCCGCTTGTTGACCAAAAAGGAGTAGCTGCAGGATAACCTGAAACACTTCCGCTTAACTGGAAAGCAGCAGAAGGTACACAAGCAGGTGCTTGACTACCTCCAATTTCAGCTACTGCATTCGAATAGTATGTTATCGTAACCTGATCGCTTACTGGCCCGCAGGTACCTGCGGGGTTGCTTGTAGTAATGGTGAGAACTACTGAACCTGCTTGAATATCGGCAGCAGAGAGCGTATAATTCGTATTTAATGCATTGGCATTAACGAAGGTACCTGTACCAGAGGTAGTCCAGGTAGTTGTTGTAGCAACACCTCCCTTGGTGGCCGAAATGGGAACAACCAGATTGCCGCATTTTACAATATTCATTCCTGCATCAACCGTGGCGTTGCTATCAACCGTAACAACCCGAGTGGCCGTATTGGTGCAACCATTGGCATTTGTATAGGTATAGGTAAGTGTTCGCGTGCCATAGGTAGTGCCCGGGCTAAAATAGAAATTACCAAATGAATTGCTTACTCCAATACCACTGTAAGAGCCGCCTACAGGCATACCAATTCCATTCAGGTAGGCTGCGCCATCAGTAAAGCAAACTTTGTTATTCGCATAAAAAGATGGGAAAGTAACGGTAGGAAGCGAATTTTGTGTAACATTTTTTGAGTCGGTAACCTGACAACCACCGCTACCTGTTACCGTAACCGTATATGTTCCTCCTGCACTAATCGAAATTGATTGCGTAGTTGCTCCGGTACTCCAGGCGTAAGCATTAAAACCTCCCGAAGCACTTAAGGTTAAACTGCTGCCAGCGCAAAAAGAAAACACACCCGTGTTGCTACTAACAGCATTGCTGTTACCAAATACAACACGAATAGTTTGATTAGCTGTTACATTGGTAAAGGTGTACGATGATTGAGTGCCAATAAAAGATCCATTTACTATGACACTGTCAATTTTAGTACAGGTATTATTTGGTGTCATTGTAAACTGTTGACTACCGCCATTATTTACTGCAACTACACCGGATGGTGATATAGTTCCCTGACCGGTTTTAGAAGCATTAATAGTGTAACCCGGTATACGGAACGTAACATGGATGGTATGATTAATGGTTACATTGTTAAATGTATAGCTGCTGTTATTGCCAACATAACTGCCATCAACAATTACACTATCTATCACATAATTATTTGCAGGAGTGCATGTAAATGTCTGATTGGCATTGTACACAACCGATACATTGCCTGCGGGCGAAATACTACCATTTGCTCCGGCTGTTGCAGTTATAGTTAAGTTAGAAGGATTGCCCGCCCGAATTACAGCATAGGTAGGGCGATAAAATATATTCCATGCCAGACCACCCGGAATACTACCATTCACACTGCTAAACTGACCTATACGTGTACCATAATTATTTACAATGAAGCTGTCGCCAAGTGTGGGAACATAGCTATTTACTAAGGAAATGTTTAGTGCGCCATTAAGTGAATCGGTGCCTGTAGTAGTAGTTTGATCGAAGTGTGTAACCGGATTTGTACCACCAATTTGTAAATTCAAATTTGACCCTGACATTTTAGTTACATGCCCAATAAAATACAACTGACCCAACGAAACTCCTGTGCTGCTGCCGGGATACATGTTGCCTTTGTTCACCAACCGGGTACTATTTTGTAAACTAACCGTTGCATTACCACGCAATATCCCTGTTGTTTCGTTTCTCAATGTTGACGAATTCAAATATGAGGTTGCGTTAATATTCCAGCTACCCCAGTTTTTAAAGGCGCCATCAAACCAACGCTGCCCTCCAACACCGGCACCCATATTAAATGTTGCATTCGTATCATTTTCAAGTGAACCGTTCAATATGGTGAGGTAGGTATCATAACCTGTTATGCTGCTCATATCAATGGTGCCCTTGTTTAAAAAACCATTAGTAAAGTAAGCCTGACTGATATAACTCTGAGCATCAATGAGCAACTGGGAACCGGCTACATTTGTAAATGTTCCGGTAAAATAATTTGGGTAATGAGAAACCTTTACAATGCCGTTTGCCTTATTGTTAATGGAAGCCTTGCACGAATCGTTATAATAAAACTGCAACGTGGTCGAATTATTGACCATGGCAGGTGCTTCAAATTTACTCGAATAAAACTTATGATAAACACCTGGAACATTAGCTAATGCCAGGTAATAGGTAGAAGTATTGAAGTAAATAAATCCGGTACCAGACATGGTGCCGCTATTAAGATCAAAACGCATATTGCTAACTGTGAGTGTATATGTTCCATTAATTGTTATTGCTCCACCTGTATTTTGACTAAGTGCTCCTGTTTTAATTATGGTAGTTTCTGCATTTACATTTAATGTTCCTTTATTATTTAGTTGCGCATCGATGTTTCGGGTTCCTCCTACCCCAACATTGCAATTTATTATACCTGTATTGTTATTAAGCAACTCGCCTCCGCTGCAAGAAACTGAAGAACTGTATCCGGTGATACTTCCAAGTTCAATCGTTCCATTATTGGTTATGCCTTGAGCAAAATTAAAATCAGCGATATATTGTGCGCTATTGAAAATCAATTGCGATCCTGCCTCATTTAGGAAGGTACCATTATCAACGTTTCCATAATGTTGCACATAAATTATTCCGGTAGATTTATTGCGCACATTAGCAGTAACCACATTGTTATAATTAAAATAAAGTGCTGCTGTATTATTTATGAAAGCCTGATTGGTAGAAAGCACAGCCGAGTTAAATTCGGTGATGATAGCAGGAATAGTGGTAAGATTTTCTTTATACTCTGCGTTTGTAAAAATCAATTTGCCTGCACCGCTAATACTTCCACCATTCATTTTAAGGCCTCCCGGGTTATAAGTGAGCGAAGAATTTGTTGCAACGCTGATGGTACCTGTATTGCTTGAGGTATCTGTTCGCTGTATGGTAAGGGTGCTTCCACTCTTAATGTTTATGTTTCCAATATTATTTACTGCGGCATAAATCTGATACGGCAAGGCAAATGCATTCTCAACTATTATTTCGCCACCGGCCGCGTTAATTACAATATTACTATCCAAGCTTAAAGACGCCCCGTAACCGGTAATTGAGTTAAAATAAATTTTGCCATTATTTGTAAATCCGCGCGACACTGTTAATCCTCCAGTATAACTCTGACAATCGAAAACAATTTTAGAAGATGCTGATGTAGTAAGGGCGCCATTCATTTGATTACCATAATGCGAAATCGAAATCGTATCCGTATTGAAAATTGGGGCATTGATGATGTTACTATAATCAAAACGCATTCTCCTGTTATTAGTTACAGGATTCTGTATGCTATTAATGGTGGAATATGAAAACTCCTTATACCTACCAGGAATTGTGGCTGTATTAAACCAGACAATAGTACTGGTGAAACGCATATTTCCTGTTGAGGGGTATGTGCCCCCTTCCCACTTGAATACACCACCATTACAATTGATAGAAGACCCAGCGTTAATGGTAACGGTACCACCATTTACGATAGCCGTGTCATAATCAAAATATAAAACGGCATTGTTAGTTGCGGTGATGGTACCACTATTATTATTTACAAATGAATTGCCGGTAGCGCTAAACCGCAAATCATGCTCAATAGTAACAGTACCGTTATTAATCACATTACTTTGAATAGTTAACGATGCATAGATGCCAGTAGATTTTATAACACCAGTTGAGGTATTGGTAATAGTACCTGCTGTGATAGTAAGCGAAGCAGCATAGCCACTCACCGAATTAAACACAATACTGCCATTATTTGTAAACCCATTGGCAATGGTAAGTCCTGCTATATAATCAGATGATGAAAATACAAAACCGAGCCGACAGGCGAGGTATAGTTTTGACTTATTGTATTAGTAGAATGCGCTACTTCTAAAGTATCACTATTATTTACCGGGGCATTTATAACATTATTATATCGCAGTTTTATACGGTTTGCATTTACAATAGGCTGATTGCAATTTATGGTAGCATACTGCAAATCCAATACTCCCCGAGCATTGACCTGCATACCCTTACTCATAGCAATGGTATAATAATTTGCAACACTAAACGTCTGTAAGCCACTTGCACCACCAATCAGCATTTTCTGACAAGTAATATTCATATCTACTGTAACAGTATACGTTCCGGCCAGAGTAATTACAGCAGTGTCTCCCGCGCCCGGGCCGCTGCCGTTGCTCCAGTTGGCTCCTACACTCCAACTGCCGCCAGATGCATTTGTCCAATTTACATTGGCTCCTTTGGATGTCAGGCCATATCCCATGACCAACATCATCATTAGTAAAATCTTTTGCTTCATCATTTTATTTTTTTTGGTAATTTTTTAAATACACATGAAAAGTAACACGCTTAAATCATGGTCAAAATTACATGCATTTCTGCATGCCTGAAATACCCTGTGAGGAGTAATTTTATATACCCACTAGTGTGTATGTCGTTTTATCAGATTAGAGAATGCCCTTTTCTCTTGCCCAGTTTACCAATGCTAAAACACCTTTGGTTTCAGTTTTTCGTAAGATATTCTTTCGATGCGTTTCTACAGTTTTTTCGCTTATAAAAAGCACCTCTCCTATCTGGGCATTTGTTTTTTGAGCGGCTATCAACTTTACAATTTCAACTTCGCGAGCCGTTAAGTTGATGGTGTTGCTCTGATTATGACTTTCGGCAAGAGCGGTTACCACATCTGAACTGTAATACTTTCCTCCATTTACAAGGGTATCTATAGCGTGCACTAACTCCGCCTTGCCCGTATTTTTTAGCACATATCCTAAAGCACCGGCATTTATCATTTCAAGAATCGAATGTTTATCGCCCGCCATACTTAGCGCAAGAAATTTAATTTGAGGTTTTTCTTTCAGTATTGCTTGTATCAAAGATGCCCCGTTTATATCGGGCATCTGCATATCTGTTAATACAAGCTGTGGTTCAAGTTTCTTAATTTCTTCTAATGCAGCTAGCGGAGATGAATTGCTTCCAATTACTTCAATGTTTGCTTCGTTTTGTAACAATGACCGTATACCATCTATCAGCATCTGATGGTCATCAACTATATATACCGAAATTTTATTCAAGCCGAAAAATGGACTTTTATAGTAAGTAAAAATTGAAATTCTGGAAAAGTCAAAGATATGTATAATTTATTCCTAAAGACAGGACATATATCATCATTCGAAAATTGCCTTTAAAAGCCGCCTTCTAAAAGGAGGTAAGACTCAGCTCATACGGCAATAAAAAAATTAGCTTAACAAATTGTTTTGTGCATACACGAAAATTCACATAAACAGCCTCAAGCATCTGTTTTGCTTCAGTTCCTCGGCACCAATATTATTCGGAAGCACCCTTGTGAATTCAAATTTTGATAATGAAACATTAAGCTGAGGTATAAAAAGTTTATGCACTATAATACATCAAGCACTCGCTTCATTTATAATTAAAAAGGAATAAAGTTGAAAAAAAGATGACTACTGCCGCGAACCAATAGGGAACCCCCCGATAAAAGAAATAGCAGTATTAAACTGAGCTCCATTTAAACCGGGTACAGGGTTGTTTTTTTCACGGGCAAACATCCAGGGAATTGAAAACTCGGCACGCAGATTTTTTACTCTTAGGGCAATACCCATTTCGGGACCATAATAGTTGTGCCTGGTTGCACCAATAAGTTCTTTGCGCAACGCACGGCTGCCAGGAGTTTCGCTGGCAAGGTTGCCAGCCAAGTTACGGCTACCAAAGCCCAACCTGACCATAATACTGTATTCGCGATTTATACAATCATTAAATCTTGGTATAAACTCCCAAAAAGCACCGAAATAATAACTAATGGCGCTACCTTTTATGGATACATTATTTTTACTGAAAAACTGATTGGCAGCAGCAAAACGAAAATGGAAGCCGTCAATACCCCAAAAATTTTTCTTTTGCCCTTCACGTCTTACCATCCACGAAAATTTTGCTGCTTGACCGCTGTTAGTAGGCAACAGCATAAAACTTCCAAAGTCTGCTTGATTGCTAACATTACCATTACTATCCAAATCTGCAATGATGGTATCTGCATTGCTGGCAATATTAATTTGTGCCTCAATATCATAAACGGTGGTCATCGAGTTTTTACCCTTTCTATGTTGGGCTGATGGAAATTGCCTTAAATAACGAAAACCAACACCCGTATTAGCAGGTACTTCTTCGTTATCATTCAATGTTTTTTGAATGTTTCCATCGCCAAAAAACTCGAAGCGGTAATTATTGGGATCGTCTGTTATCATCGTATCTCCCTCGTTATTGTTTTCTTGCGCAGAGGTAGGAAGCGCAGCAACTACAATTGCAAATACAAACAAAATAGAATAATAGATTTTTTTCATAATTTAAGGTTTTAGGTTAATTGGTAAAGGTAACGTTTTGAAATTTTCATTTAAAAACTGCACCAAATGTAAAACTAAATTTAAAAAAACCAATTTTGCCTTAAATGTTTCGAAATAGAATCTTCTCCAGAGGGGTTAACAAAACAAACCTTGTTTATCTTACTTATTGCAATTGTTAACTAAGACCATATACCATGCTAAACGGAATGTTACACCTGAAAAAAAAATCAATATGCTCACTTCTTATGCCCAATTACTCCGAAATAAAATACTTTCGCATAGCATGAGCATTACTCTTTCTTTGTTCAGTTATATACTTGAAGGAATAAAAAAACCCGTTGCGATTATTCGCAACGGGAAATATTATTTTCTAATAATCAGGTTAACTTATGCACCTTTCTTTACCAACACTTCATCAATCATACCATAGGCCTTGGCTTCTGCAGAGGTCATCCAATAATCGCGGTCGCTATCTTTCCATACCGTATCATAATCTTTTCCGGTGTTTGCCGAAATAATATCGTACAGCTCCTTTTTTAACAACTGAATTTGTTTTGCAGTGATTTCAATATCCGATGCCTGACCTTCGGCACCTCCCATAGGCTGATGAATCATTACCCGTGCATGCTTTAACGCGGTACGTTTTCCTTTTGCTCCTGCGCACAATAATACGGCAGCCATACTGGCAGCCATACCAGTACAAATCATGGCTATATCTGGTTGAATAAAATTCATGGTATCATAGATTCCTAAACCGGCATACACACTTCCACCGGGGCTGTTCAAGTATACTTGAATGTCTTTTTTAGAATCTGTGCTTTCAAGAAATAACAATTGCGCCTGCACTATATTGGCCACCTGATCATTTATAGCTGTTCCCAGAAAAATGATACGATCCATCATCAATCTTGAAAAAACATCCATTTGGGCAATACGCATTTCGCGTTCCTCAATAATATAAGGAGTCATTGATGACTCAAAGTGATGCAAGGACAAACTTGAGATGCCCTGATGCTTGGTAGCGTATTTTCTAAATTCTTTTCCGTAGTCCATATGTTTTATTATTTAAAATAAAATTTAATTAATGCGCATGCTCATGTGTATGTTGCGCGTGATGTTTTTTGTGATGTGCTTCAACTATAGCACCAAATTCTTTATATGTGACAGATTTACTGTTTTTGGAAATTTGATGATATAAAAAATTGTTCACTTTAAATTCTTGTATCCGCTCTATTGCTTTTTGCAGGTTTTCCTTTTTTTCAAGATACTTGGGAACATAGCCTGACATATCCATGTAGGAATTCATTCCGTGGCTGCGCATCATTGCCTGAAGGTCGGCAAGCGCTGCATCGTTAATTTCTTCATCCGAGATTTCAAAATTATTGAAGGCGAAAATTTTATTATGAATAAGTCGTAATTTCATTTGATTTATATACGAGGGAAATTCCTTATCCAATAGATCATCGCTAAGTGGTTTGGTATTCACAGACTTAATCCATTTTTTCAGAAATGCCTCAGGCATTTCGAGTGTATAATAGTCCATTAATACATGGTCTAACTGATGATAAAAATGCTGGCGGCTATCTTCATTAAATATTGAAGCCAATTCATTTTTAACTGCTTCTCTGAATTGCTCTTCAGTAGTAATTTCTCTTCCCGGATAAACAGTCTCAAAAAATCACTATTCAAATCAGCAGGAATTTCATTTTGAATTTCGGTGATCAGGATTTGAATATCATTTTTATAATCAGCTACATCATCGCGTGATAAGCCAAGCAAATTGCTCATTTCGGCCATGTTACCATCTGTTGCTGCATGTGGATTATAAGAAAAGATATCTCCAACCTTTTTTCCATCAAACTTAGCCTGCTCTTCTGGGCTTTTCCAAAATTTAAGCATTATAGTAGTGCTACCTTTAGGTATAGCACCGCTATTGGCAGGGGTATTGCCGTCAAGAATGTCGCATTTAATAAGTGAACTAGCATCGGCCATATCTCCTGTTATATACCTAGGTTGACGGTTGCGCGTACGCAAAATGCTGTCATCAAGATCTTCGTCAGTTACCACTATTTGGTAATCGTCCATAGTTGTTGATGGAACTGTAAACTCAAAGCGAGGGCTAAAACCTACATTATAGCTAAATTTAAAATCAGGCAGGTTTTCAAAATCAGGGTTAAAATCATCTAATTGCTCGGGCATAGGATCGCCTAAAATTTCAATGTTATTTTCTTTTAAATAATTCTCAAGTGCCTGACCTACGATTTTGTTAAGCTGATCGAGCAATAGTGAAGGGCCCGCCATTTTTTGCACTACATTTAAAGGCACAGTTCCGGGTCTAAATCCCTTCATGGGAACTTGCTTGGCATACTTTTTCAATTCTTGCTTGTAGCTGTCGCGATAGTCATCAGCAGTAATGTGCACATTAATATTAGCTTCGTTACCCGCTAAATTTTCTTGAGTGATATTCATTTCATTAAGGTTTGTTTGTCAATTTAAAAAAAACCGCCCATGTATAACAGGACGGTTTTAATCATGTTTAATGTCTTTGACATTTTTTTTATTTGTGCGGGTGAAGGGACTCGAACCCCCACGCCTTTCAGCACCAGATCCTAAGTCTGGCGCGGCTACCAATTACGCCACACCCGCGGTTTCCGTTTTGTCCGGCAATACCTTTTTACCGAATTCAAATTTTGGGAGCGCAAATGTAATACTATTTATTTCAACGCCAAACTTTTGTAATCTTGCATTATATACGTATTATAAAAGACGCAAATAAAGGCTTTCTGCTCACAAGGGGTTGTTGAACTTTAACTACATTTGTCTCCCTAAAAAAATCAAGCAGATAAATTGATAATGGAAAAAAGGTTCGATGTAAGTATTCTGGGGGGAGGTATTGTAGGCACAGCCACATTACTCAAGATAAAAACGCAATTTCCAAACCTGAAAGTTTTACTTATCGAAAAAGAAAATGAAATAGCTGCTCATCAAACAGGACATAATTCAGGGGTAATACATTCTGGAATTTATTATAAACCGGGTTCGTTCAAAGCAAAAAACTGTGTAGATGGAAGACGGGAATTAGTTTCCTTTGCAATGGAGCACCATATACCTCACGATGTTTGTGGTAAAGTAATTGTTGCAACAAGGCACAGCGAACTTGAACACTTAAGCAGAGTATTTAATAATGGGAAAGCAAACGGAGTAGAAGGAATTGAAAGAATAACTGCTTTGCAGGTAAAAGATATAGAGCCCCATTGCCATGGGATAGAAGGTATATGGGTGCCCTGCACAGGGATAATTGATTTTGTGGCTGCTTCCAAAAAATTTGTTGAGTTGGCCAAATCAAAGTTTTCAGATACTACAGTTGTGTTAGGAGAAACCGTAGAATCACTTGAAAAATATGACAACGTTACCCATATTAAAACCAGCAAATCAACCTATACCTCCAACTATGTAATTAATTGCACCGGTCTTCAATGTGATCGTATTGCTAAGCTTGATGGAGTAAATCCTGATATGAAAATAGTAGGGTTCAGAGGCGATTATTATGAACTCACTGATAAGGCAAAGCACAAGGTTCGCAATTTAATATATCCTGTTCCCAACCCGGAGTTTCCATTCTTAGGTGTACATTTTACCAGAATGACCAATGGTGATACGGAGTGTGGCCCAAATGCCGTTTTTACTTTTAAGCGCGAAGGATATGGGAAAACCGATTTCAACTTACGCGACACTTGGGATGCACTGACTTATGGTGGAACATGGAAGTTGTTTCGCAAACATTGGCGCTTTGGTCTGGATGAATACCGAAGAGCTTTTTCGAAGAAACTATTTTTGTCGCGTCTGCAATTGTTGGTTCCATCGTTAACGATGGAAGACTTAAAACCCGGGCGGGCCGGAGTGCGGGCAATGGCACTTGATAAAGATGGTAACATGATTGATGACTTTAATATCGTGAAAGGTACAAACACCTTACATGTACTTAATGCACCCTCACCGGCAGCTACCGCTTGCCTCGCTATAGGAAATGAGATTACGCAAATGGCCAAAGAACATTTTAAACTAACCAACGTATAATATAACAGAAACAAAATGGAAGAAAAAAAACCGTTAATTGTATATATGGAGCAAACGCCCAATCCCAATGCATTAAAGTATGTTTGCTCTCACTTGCTGTTGGCTGATGGAAGCCTCGAATTCTTAACCAAGAGAGAGGCTATTAACTGTCCTCTGGCTTATCAATTATTTGATTTTACTGGAGTTCGTGGTGTTTTTATTTCCCAAAACTTTGTTACCATAACGAAGGAAAAAGATCTTGATTGGTGGGAAATACAAAATATACTACGTGAATTTATACGCGGTTTTCTGCTCAGTGGCGAACCCATTATAGATAATAAAATAGCTGCAGGCACACTTGACTTTGAAGAACATGTTGAAAAGCCGGCACTAACCCCAGAAACGCAAAACAATCCAAAGGCTGCACCTGCTCAACTTTTAAGCAATGATGAAATAGAAAAAAGAATTATTGCAACATTGGATGAGTATGTTCGGCCAGCAGTGGCAATGGATGGTGGAGCCATCGATTTTCGTGCATTCGAAAACGGAAAGGTTACCCTTGTTCTTAAAGGATCGTGCAATGGATGTCCCTCGTCTACGGTAACCTTAAAACAAGGTATCGAACGAGTACTAAAATCAATGGTGCCCGGTGTAGAAGAAGTTGTTGCAGTTAATTAAACCCGGCTAGATGAATATCATTGTTATCATACCTGCACGTTATGGCTCCACTCGATTTCCGGGCAAGCCCCTTGCTGAAATAAATGGCATGACCATGATACAAAGGGTATATAATCAATGCAAAATGGCTACTCGAATTAAAGGCGTTGTAGTAGCTACCGATGATAAACGTATATTGAAACATGTACAAAGTTTTGGTGGCCACGCTGTAATGACAAACCATTCGCTGCCAAGTGGAACCGACCGTTGTGCCGCAGCCCTTGAATTATTAAGCCAACCCATTGACGCGGTAATCAATGTGCAGGGAGACGAACCGTTTATACACCCTGAACAAATAGACGAAATTGCAGCATTGCTTTGGGAAGAGGATGTACTTATTGCAACATTAATTAAAGAATCTGCCGACCCACTCTTATTTTCTAATCCAAATTGTGTTAAGGCGGTGGTGGATGCTAACAAAAAGGAGCTTTATTTTAGTAGAAGTGCAATTCCGTATGTTCGGGACGATCAAAACCGCCTGTTTTACAGACATATAGGAATTTACGGTTACCAGGCCGAAATATTGAAACAACTAGTGACCTTGCCACCAACTCCCCTTGAATTAGCAGAAAAATTAGAACAATTGCGCTGGCTTGAAAATGGATATTCGATTCAAACCGCTACCACTAGGTTCGAATCTCATGGAATTGATACTCCTGAAGATCTTGATCTAATAATTGCAGCAAAAAAATAATTACAAGCTTTTTTCCGTATATTTCTTAACAATTGAGTGTTAATAATATTATATTTGCCCGGCAATTAAAAACGTTGCCTCTAAGCAAACTATCGTATGAACATTGTACCAGTTATTGAGCAATTGTTATATAAACACGATTGTGTAATTGTACCCGAATTTGGTGCTTTTATAGCTTCATTTTTACCCGCCAAAATTAATAGTCAAACGCAGCGTGCTCATCCCCCTTGCCGCATTTTGGCATTTAACTCCAGTTTGGTAAATAATGATGGACTTTTAGCTAATGCCATTGCTACACAAAATAAGGTTTCCTATCCCGAAGCCTGCGAAATTATTGCCCAAGCTACCGAAAAATGGTTTACCGAATTGCAAGCCGGCAAGCATTTGCAAATGGAGCATATTGGTGCTTTGTATTTTAATGATTTTAAGGCATTACAATTTTTGCCTGACAGCACTATAAATTATCTGCTCGATAGCTATGGGCTTGATACCATTAAACTACGCAACGCTGCAGTAAATAAGAAAATATTTAGTGACGAAACCACACTTGTATCTACAAACAAGAAGCGCGTAAAATGGTTTAACTTTAAAAATCTGGAAGCCATACCTGTAGCCGCAGCAATGCTATTATTATTTGTGTTTCCTCAGGTAATAAGCCGATTAAATTCTTCTTTAAGCGAATTTCTTCTTCTTAATAATGACTCTGCCTTAGTTAGCAATAGCAAAAACACTGAAGCCAGCATTAATCCATTTAATACTGAAAATACAGAAACATTGCCGGCTGCGCCACAACCTGCCGTTCCGGATGAAAATCGCATCATCAATCAAACTCAGCAAGGTGAAGATATAGCCGCTAAAACAGAAACTGTATCGACAACAACAATCGTTAATATGGATACCAAGCCAGAAGCGGTAGTAGCCTTACCAGATAAGGACCCAGGTACCCATATTGCTAAATCGCCTGCTCCTGCTGATAAAACCAAAGTAGTAAATGAACAACCTGAATCGAAAAAAATCACAGGCTTTCATATTGTAGCAGGATGTTTCATGTCATACGAAAATGCGGTAAAATTTCGTGATGAATTGGTAAACGATGGATTGAAGGCAAGTATTCCTGGTAAAAGAAAAGGACTATTTGTAGTAAGTTGCTATCATGCTGCATCTGAAAAAGAAGTCAGAAGTAAACTGACAGAAGTAAAACAGCATTTGGATAATAATGCATGGCTTATGGATGCTTCTTCCATTAAATAATTTCATTAAAATTCTTTAAGTACTCATTCTGCACCGGCACTGTTTAAAAGACGGGATTTGAAATTTCTATGGGAAAAAATAAGCTTAAACGTTGGGCCGACTTGCTGACTATGGAGCGCGTATTTCAGCCAAATGAAACTGTGCGTACTAGTGATTTCGAGTTAAAGGGTAAGTGGAATGAAATCGTATTTTGCAACCATAATCCGATTGTGCTTGAGTTAGGCTGCGGACGCGGTGAGTATACCATTGGGCTAGCCAACGAATACAAGCAAAAGAATTTTATTGGCATAGATATCAAAGGCGCACGCCTTTGGCGTGGCGCACGAACAGCAAATGACGAAAACATTCTGAACGCTGCCTTTTTGAGAACAAGAATCGAAACCATTGTAAATTGTTTTGGTGCTAACGAAATAAGCGAATTATGGATAACCTTTCCCGATCCTCAGCCGGGCGACAGGGAACATAAAAGATTGACTAACCCCCGATTTATTTTAGCCTATAAAAAATTTCTATGCTCCAACGGTATTATTCACCTTAAGTCCGATGACCAAGATTTTTTTGATTACAGTACAGAAATTTTAAAAACGTTTCCGGGCAAATTTATTTTTCATACTTCTGATTTATACAAAGATATAACCAATGACAAAATACTTTCTATAAAAACCACGTATGAGGGAATATGGCTTGCTAAAGGAAAAAAAATTGGCTACTTGTCTTTTCAATTTGAATAAAAAAAAGGGCAAGTCACTTCTAACTTGCCCTTAAATATTCTATTACGCTTAATGCTTATTCCTTAATTAATCTAGTACTACGGGTTTCTCCACTATACTTGAAATTAACCATGTAAATTCCTCTTGTATAATTCTCCATAGGAATTAAAATCCGATTGATACCTTCATAAGCAACGCCTTTCAGGTTCGAAATTAACCTACCCTTCGTATCGTAAACCTCTATTGAATAATCAGCTATTATCGAAGCTAAAAATACCAGATTGGCAGCATTGATGGTTGGATTTGGAAATACAGAATACTGCAACAGGTCGTTTGAATTGTAGGTATACTCTGCAAACTTTAATGCACATGGATCAGTAGGGCACTTGAGAACATTGTTTCTTTTTGTTCCTAAACTCCAGGAGTTGTTTACTTGCAAACAATAATTGCGCATGACGGTTGGCGTGTAGCTGCTACTGCAACCCGACAATACGCTCACAGCTTGGTTATACAATTGCTGTACAGTAAGTCCGGTCATAGGTCCTGAGTCTATGAGCATTTGATACAAATAAACCGTGCTTGCCGGAGCGAAGTTTGGATCACTACTATCAAAATCAATATTTAATTTAAGAGCAGCAATCTGCGCAGCCAACGTATTATTTAAATCATTCAATGATGGATTAACAAAATTGGAAGTAAGCACTGCCGGGCTGCCGGTAGCCTGCATTACGGCTTTAACACTTGCTACATCTGTCAAGGTAATAGATTTAGCTCCCAGACATCCACCTGACTGAATCAGCAAGCCATTTGGATAAACAAGAGTAAAATTATTTTCAAAATACGTGCGTGGAAAATTAGTAGGTTGTCCGGATGTACGATAATTGGTAACAGTTCCGGTCATTAACGGAGTACAAACCGGCAAATTATTATTCACTATTCCACTGCAGGTAGTTGAGCAGTTGTTGGCATCTTTAACAGTAACCGTATACGTTGCAGCACACAAACTTGTTGCAGTAGCTGATGTTCCAAAACCATTTCCAAAGTTGTACTGATAGCTTCCTGTGCCTCCGGCACCAGCAATGCTAATGGAACCGTTGCACGGATTGGCGCAGGTATTTGCAGTTGCCGTGGCATTGCAACTTAACGCAACGGGTTCAGTAAGGGTGAAGTTAGCCTGATTAGTACATCCATTGGCAGCAGTAACCGTAACAGTATACGAACCCGTCAGAAGTCCTGCCACACTCTTTGTCGTTTTTCCATTGCTCCATAAATAACCAAAAGGCGAGCTTCCACCAGTAGGGTTTGCTGATAATGCTCCCGTGCCTCCGGCACATTTAATAGCTGATGTTTGTGCAATGGCTAGCGCAAAACCAATGTTTACATTGGTTATTGTAATCGACTTCTGCACGATACAACCCGTTATAGAATCTGTTACCTTCGACAGATAGGTGCCCCCGCATAATCCGGTTGCTGTTTGGGTAGTTTGTATCGGCACGGTATTCCATTGATAAATATAGATCGATCCACCTGTTGGTGTAACGGTAGCTGTTCCTGTGCATTGTCCTTGCTGGCAGAATGTATTATCCGTTTTAGTAACGGTTGACTGTAAGTTAAGATCAAATTTTAGTAAAACCACGCTTGCGGTAATGGTACATCCCGAAATATCTGTAACAGTTACCGTATAAGTTCCTTCACACAACTTGGTGAGCGAAGCTGTGGTTTTGCCGTTGCTCCATATATACGTGTAGCTACTGCCACCTGATGGTATGGCTGTTGCTGAACCAAAACACCCTGTGCCACAACTAACATTATTTACAAAAGTAAGGGAGCATGTGATATTGGTAGTTTGCCCACCTACACTAAATGACTTGGTTGCTGTACATCCGAAGTTATTGATTACGGTTACAGTATAGTTGCCTGCACATAAACCTGATTGATTTTTGGTGGTGCTGCCATTGCTCCAACTGTAGGTAAAGGTGTTGCCACCGGTTGCATTCATGCTAATACTGCCATTACAACCATTATTACAGGCTGTATTATTGACTGGTGTACCCGTAATGTTAATATTTACCGCACTATCAGCCACAAAAGCCGAGGTAGTCAGGGTGCATTGGTTAGCATCGGTAACTATTACAGTATACGTACCTGAACACACCGTTGCTAAATTCTTGGTAGTAGCTCCATTGCTCCAACTGTAAGTATATGGAGATTTACCGCCTGTCACAGTAATGCTGACCTTACCCGCACAATTATTACAGAAAGATTTAACAGTTGACTTAGTAATTGAAAGTGCTGTAGGCTGTGTTAGCACAACCGAAGCAGTTGCGGTACATCCAATTGCAGACGTTACTGTTACCGTATATGTTCCTTTAGTTAGGTTGCTTATAGTTGCAATAGAAGCACCATTACTCCACACGTAAGTTAATGGCGCAGTGCCCCCATTAACAGTGGCTGCAGCTGTTCCATTATTACCTCCGTTGCACAAAATATTTGTTCCGCTAACTGAAACTGTAAATGTCTCAGGCTGGTTTACAACAGCTACATTACAAGTTGATGAGCAACCGTTTGTATTAGTAACAGTAACTGTATAGTTTCCTCCACAAAGGCCAGTTGCCGTGGCATTAGTTTGTCCATTGCTCCAGGCATAGGTAAATGCTCCGTTACCTGCGGGAATAGCTGTTGCGGTTCCATTACAGTTGCCATTACATCCTGTATTTAAGGTAGAAGTAGCATTGCAACTTATGGCTGTGCTACTATCGGCAACTATTGCGCTGCACACATTGCTGCATCCACTTATATCTGTTACAATAACCGAATAGTTTCCGCTACATAATCCTGTTATTTTCTTAGTAGTAGATCCATTGCTCCATAAGTAAGCATACGAACTACCTCCGGATGGAATTGCATTTAGCTCGCCATTACAGTTTCCATTACAACCGGTGTTATTTTTTGAATTAACAGTACATGTCACATTAATGGAACTGCCCGAAACAGAGAAAGATGAAGTGGCGTTGCAACCCAAATTATTTGTTACAGTAACCGTATATACTCCTGCACATAAATTGAAAATATTCTTGGTAGTACGTCCATTGCTCCATGCATAGACAAAAGTACTACCGCCACTAACTGTAAGTTGAATGTTTCCGTTGCAACTACTACCGCAACCCGTATTATTAACAATTGACCCATTTATGACAACCGGAACGAGGCTATCAGATACTGTAGCGCCTGCTCCAGAAGCACATCCATTGACATCTGTAAGAGTTACGGTGTATGATGCAGCACATAAATTTGAAATGTTTTTAGTAGTGGCTCCATTACTCCATTGATAGGTATAAGGTGCAATACCGCCCGTTACTGCAAGGGTTACCTTGCCTTTACAATTTCCACAAATGCTTTGCGTCATGGTGCTTACTGCCATTAAAGGACCTGGCTGCGTAACATTGCAGGATGCACTTACTGTGCATCCGGTATTAGATGTTACTATTACAGTATAGGTTCCTGCTGTTATTCCGCTTAAATCCTTAGTTGTAGCTCCATTAGACCAAAGATAATTAAAAGGCGCTGTACCTCCGGTAAGAGTTGTTGCTGCACCACCATTCGAACCGCCAAAGCAAGCAACGTTTACTGCAGTGGCCGTGACATTAATATTGTCGAGGGTATTGGTTACCTGTGCCGTGCATGTTGAGGTGCAACCTGCCGCATTCGTAACTGTAGCAGTATATGTTCCTGCACATAACCCTGTGGCTGTTTGTGTGGTCTGTCCACTCGACCATGAATAACTTACAGCAGCACTGCCACTTGATGTTGCAGTTACAGTTCCGTTACAAGCACTGCCACAGTTAGAATTAGGAGTTGCGCTAGCTGAGCAACTTATGGTCGTGCCCAAATTGGCCACCGTGCCCGTGCAGGTAGACGTGCAACCTGTTACATCGGTAATGGTTACGGTAAACGTTCCTGAGCAAATTCCAGTTAGTTGAGCCGTGGTCTGACCATTAGTCCACTGATAGGTATATGAAGTACCTCCAGCAGGTAAGGCCGAAATGGAGCCATTGCAAAGTCCATTACAACCGGTATTGTCTATAACATTTGTGGTACATGAAATAGTAGTGGTTTGACCACCAACTACAAGCGTACGCTCTTTGGAACATCCGGCACTATTAGTAACGGTAACAATATAGTTTCCTTCGCAGATTCCTGAAATCTGATTGGAGGTGGCTCCGTTATTCCAAAGATATGTAAAGCCTGCTCCACCGGATGGTGTAACATTAATACTGCCATTACATGCTCCGGCACAACCGGTATTATTTATAACAACGCCCAAAATAGTGATGGCGATAATAGAGTCTCCAACATTGTAGCTAGGATTAATGGTGCATCCCCTTGAGTCGGTAATCGTGACACTGTAGGCGCCTGCACATACATTAAGATTATTTTTTGTAGTTTTTCCATTACTCCATAGATAGGTATATGGTCCCACGCCACCGGATACTGTTAGCGTAATTTTACCCGAGCAATCGCCACAAGTACTCTTTGTAATTGCCCGCATAGCAACTATTTTAGTAGGTTGTGTGATGCTTACCGATAAGGTCTGTGTACAGCCGAGTCCTGAAGTTACGGTCACCGTATATGTTCCTGCTATAAATCCCGTTGCCTGTAAATTCGTATTTCCATTTGACCATATCAATGAAAATGGGCCGGTGCCTCCACTGATGCTGGTGGTGATGCTACCATCTGAACCTCCATTACATGTTACATTTGTTTTAGTAGTTTGTATGGCAAAAGGCTCGGGGTTATTGCCAACAACTACCCCACAGAACGAAGAGCATCCGCTTACATCCGTTACCGTTATGGTATATGTTTGCGGACACAAGCCTGAGGCTGAAGCAGTTGTTTGCCCATTCGACCACAGGTACGAAAGTGCAGTACCTCCAGTTGCAGTAACCACTGCCGATCCATTGCAAGTTCCGTTGCAGATGGTATTAGGCAATGATGTTGCATTGCAGGTTATGGTAATGCCTCCATCAATAATTGAACGAACACTGCTTGCAGTGCAGCCGCTTGCATCTGTTACTATAACCGTATATGTGCCTGTGCAAATACCCGAAATCGTTTTGGAAGTAGCTCCATTGCTCCAACTATAGGTAAACTGTGTTCCTCCCTGTGTATTTGCTGTAAGCGAACCATTGCAAACCCCATTGCAACCTGTGTTGTTTATTCTTGAAACTGAAACAGTAAAGGAAGTATTCTGATTTAAAACGATTCCTGAACAAGTGCTGCTGCATCCTTTAGTATCGGTAACCGTAACGGTGTAGATGCCTCCGCATAACCCTGTGATAGCGGACGTTGTTGCACCTGTGTTCCACAAATAGGTAACTGCAGAGCTAGCAACAGCTGTAGCTGTTGCAGTACCATTGCAAACACCCTGGCAACCATCATCATTTGTTGTTGCTAGGTTACAAGTTACAACCAGACTTGAATCGGGAACAGTGACAGAAGTGATGGCAGTGCAACCACTTACATCGGTTACTAATACTGTGTAAACTCCCTGACATTGGTTTGCAATGAACGTATTGGTGGTTCCTGTGCTCCAGTTATACGTGTAAAGTGTACCGCCTAATGGTGAAATATTTATGCCTCCGTTACAAATTCCATTACATCCTGTATTTGCTTTTACAATTGGAGTTAAATTGATAGTTACCGGTGGCCCGCCTACCACTATTTGTTTGCTAACAGTACATCCTCGATTGGATGTTACCGTAACCGTATATGTGCCCCCAACTAAGCTTGAGGCAGTCGAACTAGTCTGCCCATTACTCCATAGGTAGCTATATGTGTATCCGGGCAACCCATTGGTTGGAACCACAGTAGCTGTGCCATCTATCAAATTGCAAGTTTCATCTGTTTTAGAAATTGCGGCCTTTACATCTTCAACCCAAATGGCATAGGTAAAATCCTGAACGGCAGCATCCGGGCAAAACTCATCCACTACTCTGATAGTAAACACATGAGGAGTTGAACGTACATCCGAAGTATCAGTTTGCCAGCAAAAATTACCTACCGGGCGGCTTGCGTTAGTAGCAGTAAAAGTTGAACCAGGAATAACTGAGGTTACATTGGAAGTCATTACCACGTTTTGATTTACTTCCGGGTCAATTGAATTCATAAAGTAACAGGCATTTGTGCCGGCACAAATAGTATCTTCATAAATATTGGTGCCGTTAAAACCGCTTGCAACAGGTGCAGTATTGTTAGGGCAAGGCCTAGTATAAAATTGAAAATCTCTGATAACACTTCCTATTAATATCCCATTTCGATACTCCTTGACCCGCGATGCAAGTATTCCTACTTCTATTTGTGTTGGAGTAAAATTGAGGGCGCCTGTTAAAGAGTTTAATGAAAATGGAGTGGACGAAGACATTGGACTTATAACTGTAAAAGGAGGATTTAAAGGCACATTTGCTGTCGCTGTATGTTTTGGATTAATAAGTTCATAAAACAGCGAGTCGCCTTCTGAATCATACGAACCTTGATTGTAGTTAAAGTTTTGCCCTATACAAGCTAATGCGATAGGTGGGTTTGTAAAGATTGGTGCATTATTGTTTGAAAAAATGGTATTATTTAATTTAGCTTCAATATACATACAAAAATTTCCGGCATTAATAACCGTAGTAATGGCATTGTTTCTATTACATTCTCGCCAACTAAAAGTCCAATCGGCAGCAGTATCTGGCAATGAAACGGTTACTTCGTACACCCATCTTCTTATTCCTACTGCAGTGCCACCAAGGCATGTAGGAACACCCGTAGGGCATGTAAAAGTAACTATTTCTCCATTGGGAGGAGACTTTTTGGGAGCAATAAACTCCTGATTAAATCCCTTTGAAACAGATTTAACTCGAACCAATACACCATTATCTTCTAAAATACCTAGGCAATCTCGGAAGAAAGCCACAGAAATTTTGTACTGATTGTTGCCCACCTTCTCATACCAAATATCAGCTCCGGCAGAATGAGTGGCTTGTGATTTAAATGGTATAAAAGATACCATAGAAAGGATACCAATAAATAGTAAACCGTTTTTAGTAAATAATTTTTTCATAAATAGTATAATTAAGTTAAGATAGACTGACCAGAAAAACTCATTAGAATAGGCAGGCCAAATCTATAGTAATAAATTTTTATAAAATACTCAAATATTCTATGTGATACCTTTTTGAAGGTTAACCCATGATTTGCGATTGTAAACTACCGCGAACGTTTGGGGGATAAATAAGTTATCAACACTGTTTTGTGACTTTTTAAACAAAAAAAAGTAAATTTGACTCCACATAACATTGATTATGTACACTTTACAAATATGACTTGCTAATAGACACGAACTAATTGTTAATAATTGTCATCTGCCGATTAAAATAGCAGTAAGTAAAATTAACATAATTGATCCAACTGGAAACGCTTGAAAACCAAGTCTCACCTAGTTTTTTAAAAGTGCTTTCCAATTTTAAATTATGATCGCAAGTGGGTTTATTATGTAATAAGTTTCAATTCAAAAAAATACCAATTATTGCTATTCAAGTTATATTTGCAAAAACACACATCATGAAAAAAAGTATTTTCCTATATTTCCTGTTGCCAGTATTAACCGCCTGTGTTAATCCAACTAAACAATCCAAGCATGTGCCCAAAGCTAATAACCAGGATTGGTTTATTAACCAACGCGCCTATCCGTATAATAAGGTTGATTACGGAGCTTACAAGAATGCGTTTAGTTTCTATAAACAACAATTACAAACTAATCAAATGCGCACATCAGCAGCAATGTGGAACTTAGCAGGACCGGTAAATATTGGTGGAAGATTGACTGATGTTGAAATGCATTCCTCAAGCCTTACTACGATGTACCTGTGTGCAGCAAGTGGAGGCGTATTCAAGTCAACAAATTCAGGTTCCACCTGGGCTCCCATATTTGACGGTGTGGGCAGTTTGTCCATAGGCGATTTGGCTATTGCACCATCCGACTCTAACACCTTGTATGTTGGAACCGGAGAAGCAAATGCCGGTGGAGGTTCACTTTGCTATGATGCAGATGGTTTATACAAATCGACCGATGCAGGAAACACCTGGCAAAGTATAGGGTTACAGTTAACAAGAAACACCGGAAGGCTTGCCGTTCATCCAACGAATAAGGACATCGTATATGCCGCTACTATGGGCGACTTGTTTGGTAACAATGCTGAACGTGGATTATACAAAACTGCAGATGGTGGTACAACTTGGACACAGTCGTTATACCTCAATGACAGCACCGGAGCTATTGATGTTGTTATTAATCCGGTGCATCCTGATACCGTTTATGCTTGCATGTGGACAAGGGTACGCAGGCCTGATCGAAGAAATTATGGCGGGCCCGAAAGTGGAATATATCGTAGTTTTGATGGTGGTGCCACCTGGAACAAATTAAGCAATCCCTTTGGTTCATTCGGAAATCTTGGCCGTATTGGAATCGACATTAGTAAATCAAACCCAAATATTCTATATGCTTATGTGCTGGACGATTTTGGTGCTCCTATCGGAATATTTAAAACAACTAACAATGGAAATAGTTGGATTAATGTTTCATCAAATGCCGGATTTGCCAGTGTTTGCTATTGGTACGGACGTATTAAAATAGATCCTCTCAATCCGGATGTGGTTTACCTTATTGACTTTGATGTATGGAAGACATCTGATGGTGGCAACACCTGGAATGATATTACATCCTCGCAAACACATGTGGATCAGCACGAAGTATATATTCATCCTCAAAATACGAATTTAGTTTTACTAGGTAACGATGGAGGCCTTTATACATCATATGATGGTGGCACAACTTTTACTCATAACGAAACGTTGCCTGTGACTCAGTTTTATACATGCGAAGTAGATGAACAACAACCTGACAATTATTATGGTGGCACACAAGACAATGGTACTGTTATGACACCAACTGGCAGCACCAATAACTGGACATCAATTTGGGGTGGCGATGGTTTTGTTGTAAGAGTTGATCCAACGCAACAAGGAGTATGGACAGCCGAATATCAGTATGGTGGGCTTAGTTGCGGAACTAATGGAGTAAGTTCAAATCATAAATTTAACTGGAACACCCCTTATATGCACGAACCAGGAAATCCTATGAATATGTATTTAGGTGCCAACCATATGTATAAATCGCTAGACCAAGGTGCCAACTGGTTTGAAATTAGTCCTGATTTATCAAATGGCATAGGACCTAGCGCCTATCCAATTGTTTATGCCACCATTACAACACTTGATGTAGCGGCATCTGATCCAAATGTAATATATGCAGGAACTGATGATGGCAATGTCCATATAACTACTAATGGAGGCCTGTCATGGACAAAAATTTCGAATTCTCTGCCTGTACGTTGGATTACAAGGGTGGCAGTTGATCCGCGCAATGCACTCGATTGCTACGTTACGCTATCAGGTTACCGCTATCACGATAATATGAGTCACATTTATCACACTACAGATGGCGGTGCCAGTTGGATTGATATACAAGGCAACTTGCCTGATATGCCAATAAATGCGCTTATAATTGATACGATGCTCAACCAGATATATATTGGCAGTGATGTTGGTGTGTATCATGCCGCTATCAATCAATGGTCTAATTGGAATGTTTTAGGTAGCGGCTTGCCCGCTGCTCCTGTCACTGACTTACGCCTACATTATCCTACCCATAGCCTCACTGCTGCCACGTATGGACGAAGCATGTATAATATGAGTTTAAGCACAACAGGTTTATCTCCATCTTCCTCTATGGCGACAAATCCGTTTACAGTAAGTGCTTTTGCCAACGCGACAAACTCTAATGTAACTCTTACTGTATATGCTGATAAAGAAATGATTATTGATTATAAAATAGTTGACCTAAAAGGCAAGACAGTCGCTGCATATGTAAATCGAAAAATTGACAAGGGCAACAATGAGATACAACTTTCTTTAAACGAAAATGTTGCTAGCGGCAAATATATAGCCACTGTAACTAATTACAGCCTGCAAAGGTCTGTTCCATTTGTTTTGATAAAGTAACGAGCAAGTTAAAACTCTACAACCACACCTATACTTGGTATTAAGGTGCCACTTGTGTTGTCTAGTAGCCGTGGAATATACGAATCGGGATTGTTTGCACTGGTTAATGGATTATCATTAACATCCCTTTCTATGGCAATTAAAGGTGGTTGAAAGGTTTGAGCATTTGTTACATTCTGTATATCAATAAATACATTGAGCAACCATTTACTGAAATTATATTTTTTATCGAGGCGAACATCCAGTTGATAAAATAGTGGTAGTCTGTTTGCGTTATAACGTGACTTATCAAGAATGCCATTGCCACTGATATCGTAATTAGCTTTTAATACGGTAGCATTCACATCAAAAGGAGTGTAAGGAAGTCCGCTATTTAATCTCAGTTTAGCACCAAATTGAATATTTCTTTTAAAGATTTTTCCAGCCGTAGCGCTAACCAAATGCACTGCATCCCAGGATGAAGGCACAAATACATTACTTAAATTCTGAAACTCGCTGCGCACAAGTGTGTAAGCTAAAAGGCAATAAAAATTATTTCGCAGCTTTTGCTGATATAGAAATTCAACTCCATAGCTTCTTCCTTGATTATTGCTTGCCATAGGTGCATCACCTACCACACCGAAATCACTTCCCTGGTTAGCAAGCGATATGCTGTCGCGTAAGTTGAAGGGATAATTATTATATGACTTATAAAAACCCTCAATCGTAATTTTTGCATCGCGCATGGTGTTGTATTCTAAACCCAACACCTGATGAATACATGTTATATACTCAAGATCGATATTAACTAATTCACCTTTCTCATTTCGCACACCCAGCGAAGTGTATGGTGGCAGTTGGTTATAAACTCCCGAATTAGCATTGATACTCCAGCGTTCGTTTAATGAATAAGCCAGAGAAATTCGAGGTGATAATTGCTTAAGCGGATTATTCATCTTGCTATTAAATGTGCTGCCATCGGCTCTTAAACCTGCACTTAAAATAAGTTTGTTTTCGAGAAAATTTTTGCTCGCCTGCGCAAACCCACTATACTTATAAAATTGTAATTCACTTTGATTACTAAATTCGCCAATGAAGGGAAATTTTTGCTTAATAAAATTGTAATACCTGGCATCTTCAAATCCAAAACCGGTATTTATTTTAAATCCCTTTACGCGTGTGGTATTCTCAACTCTAACCTTGTTTTCAATTTCATACGAATCATATTTAAAAGTCAAATTTGATTGGCTGCTTTCATCATTATTCAAATATTTAATAGCAGTATTATTAAGATGGCTGCGACTAACCACCACTGTATAATAACTGTTTTCTCTGAAATGCCTGTATCGTGCGCCAATGGTATAGTTCCATTGGGTGCTGCGTGGAATTGATTTTAAAATAATTTTTTGCGCATCTGTTTCATTCGCTTCAAGGTTAAGCGAAACTATATCGTAAGCACCGATGCCTATTACATCAATTATATCTTTCGAAGAAAGCCTTGCCTCGGCTTTGAATTGAAAATCGTCATACTTAGGCAAGAAGGGCAAGCCCAATGCCGAAAATAAAAACTGCAAATAAGATCTACGATAGCCAGCAATAATTCCCACTTTTTCGAAATAGGAGTTTCGACTGTTGCTGCAAAATCTGTTGCACCTAACGTTAAGGTATAAGCAGGTTTATCTTGTCGCGCATCCTTGTATTCAAACTCGAGGGTGCTGCTCAATGCATTTCCTCTATTTGCAGGAAAGGCTCCGGAATAAAGTTTCACTTCACGAATAAAATCTACATTAATCATTCCAACAGGCCCCCCTGATGCACCTTGTGTTGTAAAATGATTAATAACCGGAATTTCTATTCCATTAAGAAAAAAGCGATTCTCATTTGGCGATCCTCCTCTAACTATTAAATCATTTCGGAAACTGCTGCTTACCTGAACTCCGGGCAACGATTGCACAACGCGCGAAATATCGCGATTGCCACCCGGATTGCGTTTAATTTCGGTTACACCTATACTGCGCAGGCTTACAGGACTTTCATCGGTTTTATTAAAAGTTTGAGCCGTGACTTCAATTTCTTTTAATTCTGTGTTTCCTGACTCTAACTCGATTATCAAAAATGTTGATTTAGCATTTTTTACCTCTACCTCATACATTGTTCTGGTGCGGAAGCCTACTGACGAGGCTACAATATTATATACGCCATATGATAAACCAGACAGGGAGTAATTCCCATTCTCGTCAGTAGTGGCACCTTTGGTAGTGCCCTCTATAGCAACACTTGCAAAAGGAACAGGTTCCTTATTTAGCACGTTTACTACCCTACCTGCGATAACACCATTTTGTGCATGTGATAACATAGAGCAAATAAGCGACAAGCATACGCTAAACAGTAACGACTTCATAAGTTGATTTTTTAAGTAGCCAAAGTTAAACAATCGGTACATCAATTTGTTTCACATTCATTGAAGAAATCTATTATTATATTTTCGCAATTTCATTATCCTGCTTTTGCGTAATGCTGACATAGCAAAAGTTAATTTTATCTCAACACAATAGCCATTTGCCTAAAGCGTAATTTACCTAATACAACTTTATAACGTACCTGATTTTAAAAGATAAAGCTTTAGCCTCATCTATTTTTTGCCTTCAAAAAAAAGGTTTTTCGATTTATTGGTTTCTAATAAAATAACCAGTTAAAAATCATAGTTCATATCAGCATGTCAACTTTACCCCCGCTAACGTATGATTAATATTTTTAAGCACTGCTTTATGCTGACAACCGGCAACTGTTGTGTTTCCGCTATTTTGATCATGATAGTATAAGGTTATGGTAACATCTGCTCAAAAAAAACATTGCGATCATCCTTTTAGCGATAGCTTACATATGCATACGATATTTTTATATTTAGTTCGATAGCACACTATTTCTGATTGATTATAAAAAGTCGAATATAAAAACGATTCTCTTTTGTTTTCTTTGCCAAATGAAAAATACAATTTCGTTTATCGCCTTCCTGTTGTCAACTTTTTGTCTGATGAGCTGTAATGCACAAACATTAGCCAAAGAGCCTATAGCCATTTCTGAAAGTCAGGTGTTACCAGGGGCATATTCTATAAAGGAATATATAACCATGCTACGTGAAAAAAAAGTAGCTGTAGTAGCCAATCATACTTCGCTTATCAATCAAACACATTTGGTTGACACTTTGCTTACGTACAAAATAAATATTGTAAAAATTTTTGCCCCCGAACATGGATTTAGGGGCATGGCACAAGCCGGAGAAAAAGTAAACACCTCTAAAGATGAAACAACAGGGCTTCCAATCATATCATTATACGGAAAGCATTTAAAGCCAACTATGGATGAAATGAAAGATATCGATATCATCATTTTTGATATTCAGGATGTAGGTATTCGTTTTTATACCTACATATCCACATTGCAATATGTGATGGAAGCATGCGCTGAAGCCGGCAAAATGTGTTTGGTACTTGACAGGCCAAATCCTAACGGATTTTATATTGATGGGCCGGTGTTAAATCCTGAAATGAAATCTTTTGTTGGTATGCAACCAATTCCGGTAGTATATGGAATGACCATTGGGGAATACGCAGTGATGATAAATAACGAAGGGTGGCTTCAGGATTCGTTGCGATGTATACTAAAAGTTTTTCCGTGCAAAAATTATACGCACAGCACTCGCTATGCGTTGCCGGTTGCGCCATCGCCAAATCTTCGAAGCGAAGAAGCCGTTTTGCTGTATCCCTCAATCTGTTTTTTTGAAGGTACACCAATAAGCCTTGGCCGTGGCACCGAAAAGCCATTTACCATCATTGGTTTTCCGGCATATGCCGATAAAAATTTTTCGTTTAAGCCGAAATCGAAATCAAAAAATTATGCACCCCCTTATCAAGATACGCTTTGTTATGGGGTTAATCTTGTTAATCAGGCCTGGGCCATTCGTGAGCAAAAACAACTTAACTTAACCTGGCTGATAGATATGTTTAATGCTTATCCGGATAAAGAAAAATTCTTCTGGCCTTTTTTTGACAAGCTAGCCGGAACAAGCAAGTTAAAAGAGCAAATCAAACAAGGGCTTACAGCAAAAGATATTAGCCTTACATGGAAACCGGAATTAGAAAATTTTAAAAACATCAGAAAGAAATATTTGATGTATGGAGAATAGTTCAACGCTAAAAAACCGGAAGATGAAATCCCAAACCTGCTAGTGTAAACTCTTTTTAAGTTACATTTAAATTATGCAATTCTGCCTTTAGTATAATTCTATACATTTGCTCCAAAAAATAATAATATGATAAAGATTACGCTGGGGCAAAAATATTCGCAAGGCAATGTGCTGATATTTACGAATGAAAAAAATGAGTTTGATGCTTCTTACTTCAACAAAGAAGAACTTAGCTATATTAAGAGAGAGCATGATGCAAAACGCAAAACGGTATTGATTAATCAATACCATCGTTGGGTAATAATTCAACAGAAAAGTGGAAAAGATGCCTCTAAGCTTGAACAGCTGCGCAAAGCCGGTGATGTAATTGCCGCCCATTTAAATAAACACCAACAAACCAATCTTTCAATTATCAGCAACAAAGCGGATGAGCAATCGCTTGCTATAGCCGAAGGCATAGCCTTAGGCAACTATCAATTTATAGTTTATAGAAAAGAAAATAACACTGAATTAAACAGTTTGAAAAATGTCATTATTTGTAACTCGAAATTAAACACTTCAGAGGTTGCAGAAAAAAACATTTTGGCCGAAGCGGTTTATCGAGTGCGTGATTTAGTAAACACACCAACCAGTCATCAAAATGCAAAAGACCTAGCCAACTCTTTTGCAGTCATGGGCAAAGAATCTGGTTTTAAGACTGAGATATTTAATAAGGCAAAAATTAAAGCACTCAAAATGGGAGGACTGTTGGCAGTAAATGCAGGGAGTGTTGATGAACCCACTTTTACCACAATGGAATACAAACCTGCAAAACCAAGTAATAAAAAACCATATGTACTGGTAGGCAAAGGTGTTGTTTATGATACAGGAGGGCTAAGTATAAAACCAACAGGCAATAGCATGGATTATATGAAATGCGATATGGCTGGCAGTGCAGTAGTTGCAGGCACTATGTATGCAATTGCAAAAATGAAACTTCCTATACATATAATAGGACTTACACCCGCTACAGATAATCGCCCGGGGTTTAATGCCTTTGCACCCGGTGATGTAATTCATATGATGAGCGGCACTAGCGTAGAGATGTTGAATAGCGATGCAGAAGGACGTATGATTTTAGCCGATGCTTTGCATTATGCAAAGCAATATAATCCGGAACTTGTTTGTGAGTTTAGCACACTTACCGGTGCTGCTGCCGCTGCCATTGGGCATTATGGTATTGTGTGTATGGGCACCGCTAATGAAAAAATCAAAAACGGGTTGAAGCAGAGTGGCGACAACACGTATGAGCGATTGGTTGAATTTCCTTTTTGGGAGGAGTATGATGAGTTATTAAAAAGTGATATAGCTGATTGTAAAAATATTGGAGGGGCTAATGCAGGAGCGATTACTGCAGGCAGATTCCTGCAAAAGTTTACCGATTACCCATATATGCATTTCGATATTGCTGGCCCAGCTTTTGTAAAAACCCGCGATAGCTATCGCGGCAAAGATGCGACTGGTATAGGAGTTAGGCTCATGGTTGATTTTCTGTCGAAGAAAGCAGGCAAAAAATAGCAGGCAACAACTATTTTGAAATTGTTTTTATAACAGTACCTTATTCATCCGGAGCTTTGTTTTCTGAAGTTCCGGGCTTGATAGATTTTTTTACTCTTTCGGCAAACGATTTAGCCGGTTTAAATGCCGGAATAAAATGTTCGGGAATTTCTATCGAGGTGTTTCTGGTGATAATACGACCTATTTTGGCTGCTCGTTTTTTGGCAATAAAACTTCCAAATCCGCGCAGGTATACATTATCATTTTGTGAAATTGAATTTTTAACTGTTTTCATAAAAGCTTCAACCGTGTTTAGCACTATTAAACGATCGATTCCGGTCTTTGCCGAAATCTCATTTACCAAGTCTGCCTTTGTCATAAGTATTTCGTTTTAAATTAATTGCGCAAATTACTACATAAATTTGGGTACTATGAAAACTTTCGCATAAAAGGAGGTTATCAATTTCAACTCAACCCTTATGCTGTTCCTACCTAATGCTAGTTCTTACCCACTTGCAAGGATGATTATTCCTTAGCTTATAATTTCTTTTTCAGAAATGATTTATATTCTTGCAACCCCTAACAAAGTTGTACTTGAAAAAAGAAGAAATAATAAAGCTGCAAAAAAGGCTTGCCAATTGGTATCAACTCAATAAAAGAGAGCTACCATGGCGCAGCACTTCAAATCCATATTTTATTTGGTTGTCAGAAATTATTTTACAGCAAACACGGGTGCAGCAAGGTTTACCCTACTATCTTCGGTTTGTAGAAAGTTTTAGTACGATTGCTGAATTTGCCGATGCCACGGAACAGGAGATTTTAAAATTATGGCAAGGCCTTGGATACTACTCCCGGGCACGCAACATGCTAGCAACTGCAAGGCAACTGGTAACTGAACATGGAAGTAAATTTCCCAATACCTATGAAGGCTTGCTAAAGCTTAAGGGGATAGGTGACTATACTGCTTCTGCTATTGGTTCCATTTCCTTTAATCTTCCGTGCGCAGTATTAGATGGCAATGTATTTCGGGTACTGTCACGATTATATAACGCTGCCATACCAATAGACAGTAATGAAGGAAAGAAATTTTTTTCGGCAAAAGCCAATGAACTGCTTGACATTAAAAAACCGGGCGCACACAATCAGGCGATGATGGAACTTGGCGCCACTATCTGCACACCGGTAAACCCGTTATGCAGCAATTGCCCGCTATCCTTGCATTGCAGGGCTTTTATAAAATCAACGGTAGAAGACCTACCGGTGAAGTCACTAAAAACAAAAGTTCGAAACAGGCATGTTTACTACTTTATTTTGAAGTCGAAGCATCACATGATTATTACTAAAAGAACAGGAAATGACATCTGGAAAGGCTTGTATGATTTTCCTTCTGTTGAACTAGTGAATAACAAGAAAAAAGTAATTCAAGTGGCTGAGGAATTCCTTGTTACGCATCGGTTAAAAAATTGCAGTATAGAAAAAATTTCAACGGGCAGAAAACATATTTTGTCGCATCAACGGTTGTTTGCAACTTTTATATTAATAAGTTGTAAACGTATTGTTGCCTCCACATTTCCGCACAGCCTTGCAATTTCGATAAAAGAATTTGAAAACTATCCTGTACCAAAACTGATAGAAAATATGACCGGGTGGATTTTTGAATAAAATATAAAATCAGCCACCTGCTTGCACAACACTAATCAAAGGTGTAAGCCTGCATTTTTTTTTAAACAATCAAATCTAACATTTTGTAACATTGCAATGTTAAACAAAAAACAAAATGAGTTTACAAGATAAAATAAATGCAGACCTAAAGCAGGCCATGCTATCGAAAAACGCAGCAGCGTTGCGCGCATTGCGCGCTATTAAATCAGCATTATTGTTAGCCAATACAAGTGGAGGCGCAGCACTTACCGATGTTGATGAGCTAAAACTATTGCAAAAGCTGGTAAAGCAAAGGCAAGACTCTATTGAAATATACAAACAGCAAAACCGCGAAGACCTTGCCGTGAGCGAGATTGAAGAAATTGCTGTGATAGAGAATTACCTTCCTGCCATGCTAAGTGCCGATGAAGTTAAAATTCAATTGAAAGAAATAATCAGTCAAGCAGGCGCCACTTCACCTGCTGATATGGGCAAAGTAATGGGTGCAGCCACCAAACACTTTGCAGGCAAGGCAGACAACAAACTTGTTTCGCACTTGGTGAAAGAGCTGCTAAGTGGCAGCTAATACATTTCAAAAAAATCCTGCAAAAAAGAAAAGCAGTCCCTTTGGACTGCTTTTCTTTTTTGGGATACCTCTTAAACAGACGCTTAATTAATATACTAATAACTTTCTACGTGTTTCGCCACGTGAGTTAGTAACTATAACTGTATATGCTCCCTTTGCGTAGTTGCTTAAATCAAATTCTTTTCGGAATAAACCGCTAACAGATACAAATTGCTGCTCGGCCACTTTTCTTCCTTCGGCATTCAATATTTCAACTTTATAATCATCAGCCTTTGCCTCAAATGAAACAGTAAACAATCCTTCGGTTGGATTTGGGAATAAGTTGAAAGCATTTAACCCCGCTTCGTTTAGTGATGCACTGCTGCATGTGTCAAGCGCAATGCAGGCGGTACGCGCTGTATTACATACAATTTCAGTAAGTACCCAATTGTAGAAGAAATAATAATATCCTGGAAGTCCGGCATTGCTACCTGTAACATTTACTGAGTTGCCTACATAAGGATAAACAGCACCTGCGCTATTGCGGAATAGGTTAACCAGGCCGCGACACTTTATAAAATATCCGTTTCCGGGATATATAGGAAGGTTTAGTGTTACCGTTACAGGAGTAAACTGACTTGAGCTGGCGGGTATGAATACGGTGGTATCTATGTAGGTATTGCCTTTAGAATCTAGAATCTCAATGGTTCTATTAGCTGCTTCTCCAGAGTATACATCAACCGTATTAAGAATTACCGGATTAATCACATCAAAATATAATCCTCTTATATCGTTGGCCGTAAAATATGCACCAGCACCAATACCGTTGGAACCTTCGCCTGTATAGTCCTGACTACCTGCCGGAAATTCTTCGTCAACATAAAATGTTTTTGTTCCATTAATATTTGGCGAATAGGCACTTCCTGTAGCTACCATGTTTCCTCCTCCTGGAGCATCCCACCAACGCAATGTGCCAAGGCCTGTTCCTGTTGCAGAAAGATTTGCTACCGCAGGCCCACAAACTGTGGCTCCTGATGTAGCTGGTGCACCATAGGGACTGTTGCTGATATTGATGTATGATGTATACGTAATACTATCGGTGCCGTTGGCATTAATGGCTACAAGTTTTGCTTCGTACACTCCGGGTGTGTTATAGTACACGGTTGGATTCTGATTATTAGAAGTACCGGGGTTGCCTCCGGCAAAAGTCCAATTCCATGAAGTTGGTTGCCCTGATGATAAGTCAGAATAATTAATTGCTGCACCTGCACACGAAATAGTTTTATCTGCCGAGAAATAAGCAATGGGGGCATACGTTCCTGCAACATAAGGAGCAGATTCCCATAATCCGCGGCCGTAAGTACTAACACGAACAGCACCAGTGGGGTAAAAAATATTTATTTGGGTAACAATTACTGTTGGTAAACCGGACGAAAAATTTTGCCATACACTAAGAGATGCATCTTTATAAAATACGCCTATATCGGTGCCGATATATACAGCATCATTACTGCCGTTTACATAGGTTACACAGTTAACCGGAACATTAGGTATGGAAGCACTAAGATTAATCCATGTTGCACCTTGATCGTTTGTTTGAAACACTTTGTTCTTGTTGCTATAACCTGAATAGGTAATCCACGCTTTGCTTGGATCGGTATCGCTGCAAGCGATACCCGTTATATTACCTCCGGGTGCACTGGTGATTTGTGTCCATGTGGTGCCTGCATTGCTTGTTACATAAAGTGCTCCGGCTTTTGCACACCATACCACATCGCTATTTGCTTTAGATACTGCAATAGCATTCATAGTACCTGTATTGGTAAAAGTACTCCTCTTAGTCCAGGTAACACCTCCATTGGTACTCCTAAACATATTTACAAATCCTGCCCAAATTGTATTTGGTGTGTTAGGATCTTCGAGCCATGGAGTAACCCATGCACCTGTTTCAGAAATTCCGGTAATAAAGTTCCATGTGTTGCCACCATTGGTTGATCGGTTTAATGAGCCATCATATTGTGAACCCCACATATTATTATCATTTCCATGGCTTATGAAACAAAGCATTCCATCGCCACCCATTGTTTGCCCCCAACTTCCGTCATACAAATTTGTTCCGTTATCCTGCCAGCCTTGAATGTATAAATTAGCATTAGATGCCGACTGACCAAATCCGTACATTTGTGATATCTGAATGGTATTGTGCAATCTTGAATAAGAGCTACCATTATTGGTGGTACGATAAACTCCTCCATCATTAGCAACATAATAAGTTGTGGCATCAACAAAAATAACATCATGAAAGTCAACATGCATAGTACCGATGGCACTGCTGAAAGAACTTCCTCCATTGGTACTGCGGATAAACCCTGTTTGCCCTCCTATTACAACTTCTTGTGCATTGGTTGGAGATACCGCTATGCATAGGTCATACCATTGCTGAGTTCCTAATCCACTTGGAGTTCCATTTTTTGTAAAACTTGTTCCGCTGTTTGATGATTTATAATACCCCTCGGTACCATAGTTTGGTGCAGGCAAGCCCACAATCATGTATACCATATTTGGATCGGCAGGAGTTACTGCAATAGCCATGCGGCTAACATTGGCCACTGCAGGCAGACCCGAAGTTATTTTAGACCATGTAGCACCATTATCTGTCGACTTGTAAAATTCGCCTCCGCAAGCATATACTGTATTTGCATCTCCCGGCTTAAACTCGGCATCTTTAAACGAACCGGCTTGCACCATATTAAATGTTGCACCTGCATCGGTACTGCGCCACATGCCACCACTGGTAGCTACTATCAGGTTATTTGTATTGGTTGGGTCAAGTAATATCTTGCTCATCATTCGCACATTTCCCGGAGAAAAAGAAAGGCCTGTAGTATTCCAGGTTAATCCACCATCAACGCTCTTTAAAACGCCAATTGAGTAGTTGTCTCCGGCATCGCCATCACCGGTTGCCATATACATGGTATTGGTGTTATTAGGATCAATAGCTAAATCGGTACACCCTATGACCTGATTTAAGTCATCAGTATTGGTTGCCCATGTAACTCCATTATCTGTAGATTTCCATAAGCCTCCTGATGGAGAACCAACATAAATGGTGCTTGAATTGCCAGGATCTAAACGCACAAAGTTCAAACGCCCTGCACCACTAAGGTTGGCGGCATTGGCAGGACCAAGAAATGTCCAGTTGCCAATAGACTTTGAGGTAGGATTTTGCTCAAATTGTTGTCTTTCTTTCCATACAGTAGCAGGATCAAACTCTCCGTTGGGGCCAACACGTGGCTCCATAAACCACTCCCAACGTTTGAAAATTTTATAACCGGGGATATTTTTTAATGCCTCACACTTTCGATACGGCAATTGTGCTGTTCGCATCATCTGTTGCTCTTCGCGAAGCTCTTTTAATGCATCTGCATTTTGGGTATAAAATGCTTTTTGTACATCCTTGAAATTGGAATTAGGATCATGCATCATCTTTACCCAATCTTGCGCATAACATACACTGTATATGCTCAATACTGCTATAGTAAAAAGCAGCTTCAAATAGTTAAATTTGTTTTTCATTTGATTAATGTTCTGTTTTTAAAGATTATTTTTTTTGTGGAGATGCCAAATGTAAAAAAATATCCATTCCAAATAATTCAGATAACCAAGTAAGATCAACAAAAAAGGCAGCCCATCAGGAGCTGCCATTTCGTATCGAATCAAGTTTAAAACCAGTTATAAGTTCCGAATTTCTTTTATCAACCCGGCAATGGTAACAGGCCTTACTTCCACCGGCACAGAGGTGTCATCCTTCACCTGTAAATCAACCTTTGCATAAACCGGAGAGTTGTTTTTATCAACCCCAATAGCTACAATAGTTACCAGTTTACCTTTAGGCAATTTTGCTGTATAATCTCCATTGTTTAAATACATGGCAAGGTTACTGCCAATATCTTTAACAATTGCATATACAACTTTATCACGTGCATCAAAATCAGGAATGGTAATAGTGCGCATCGCGTTTTCAGGTTCGGTATAAAATCGGTCGCAGTTAATCCAGCCGGTCTGACCAATTTCGGCAGTATAGTACATAGAATAATTACTCGCGTCAACTTTGCCCGAAGCTAAATCCTTATCAATTTGGTCTGACATTGCTTGCTCGTAATCAATAGCAGGAGCATTAGCGATAATTGCATTTTCCTTGTATTCTGTCATCATGTTTTCCATTTCTGCAATAAACTGATTGCTTGCTTGCTTATTAGTAATCCTTGCATCCTGATTATAAACTGCAATTAACGAATCTTCAAAATCGAAACGAATAATTACATCATCATGCAGACTACTGAAAACACCTCCCGATATCAGGTTGCGAACAGCGTTAATTGGTGCAGATCTCAACCTGCCTGTTCTGCTCAGAACAATCACATCCTGCTTGGCCTGTTCAAATCGTTTTATCATTTTTTCTTCCATTAGTGCAAGGCGGAACTTTTTGTAAAGTTCATATTGCTTGTTTACCATAAGTCTGTAAGCTGCCATCTGCTCATTGTAAGCTTTAAGGCTTACCTTATAGGAAGCTGTGTGAGCTTGGTACTGCAACAATGCCACTCCATAATTTACATTTGCTTCTTCTGCAGCAGCAAATTCCCGCGCATATTTTTTATTTACCCACGCAAGCTTCTGTTGCTTAGTCATAAATATCCTCCTATACCATGGTAACCTATCCATAAATCCATCTACATTTATACTTGAAGGTTTTACTGGCCTATGCATCAATGAAGGAGGTATTGGCGGAATAGGAAGTTGAAATGCATAGTTAGTAACATCTGCTCGCAAACGTGGCGATACCTTCCACTGATTTAATTGCTCTTCATTTACTTTAATATAAGGTTGTGGTTTTTGTTGAGAATTTACCACAGCAAAGTCTTGCCTGGTATTAGTCCATTGTATCATGCCGTTAGGCAGTGGGTTGGCGGCATACACACTCATACCACTTTGCAAATTGGTATTCGCAATATCAACTTTGTAACTCTTCCCTTTTTTTAATCTGAGCAATTGCTCACCATCGAAAGCCTCCATTTTAAACATTCCACCTGACTCTAGCATTCCATCGGCACTTTGTGTTTGCAGATTATTTACAATGGCATTCTGCACATTTTTAATTTCGCGAACGTCAATCCTAATTTGATTGCGATGCAAGGGCGTGCCATTTTCATATTCAAAACTATTTGCGGCCATCGCAAACCGGGTACCTTTGCCGGCCAATATATTTATTGGCTTTGACGCATCTACATAAAAACTTTGCATTGTATCAGCATCTAAGCTTTTTATTAATTCTGCTGTGGTGCTAAAATCATAGAAGCGCACCATAATCTCAACCCTTCGGTTTTAGATTTTCCTTCATCGGTTACATTGGGCAATACCGGCTTTTTCTCGCTGTAAGAAAACTCCGTGATTACATAAGGGCTAACACCTTGTTGGATTAATGCTTGCGTAATACATTTTGCCCGGTTTTGTGCGAGTGCAGTATTATACTGCACCGTACCAACGGCATCAGTATGCCCCGAAATAGTAATCTCATAATATTTTGTTGCGCCTTTTAATTCGCCTGCAAATCTTAACAGGCGCTCTTGCTCGTTAAGTGCTAGTTCTGCCTTATCGGTTTCGAAATAAAGCAAAAAGGAAACTTCGTTGTGTGCTGCTTGTGTTGCATAAATCCAACAGGACAATGCAACTGTTAAAATTGATTTTGACATGGGTTAAGTATTGAAATTAACTACTAATACGTAAAAGCATGTTTCAATAGTATAAAAAGCTAAAAGTTTAACGTATGTTAAAACTGAAATTTGCAGTTTATGCTAGCAAGTTAGAGGGTAATATTTAATGCTCAAAAGATTAGCCTTATCAGGCTGAATATATTGCCGGAATGAGACCCCTATCCGTAAATTTCCCTTTTAATTTGAGAAGCCTGAAAAGTGCATGTATGTTAGATACTGTTTTTAAGTGCGTGCAATAAAACTTAGGAAACAGGCATTTTCTAAGGTCGGTTTATTACCATTTTACTATTGAACAAAGGTTTGTTAGTATTAGGGTTGTACAAGTCACAAAACATAAACAACCATAAAATATATTTGTGTCATGATAAAAAAATCGTTTATACTTCTTAAAAATAAATATCTGCTAACTACGGTTATCATCATATCTTGGATATTATTTTTCGATAAAAATAATTTGCTACAACAATACGGCATCCGTCAGCAGCTGAATGACCTTGAAAAAGAGCGAGATTATTATGCAACAGAAATTGTAAAAAACAAAGCAGAACTAAACGCCTTGATGAGCGACTCTACCTTGCTTGAAAAATTTGCCCGCGAAAATTATTACTTTAAAAAGGACAATGAAGACTTGTATGTGATTGTACCAGCTGATAGCATTGCCAAGGTTGACTTTGACAAATAAGTCTCAATTCGGTTATTAGCGTTTTACTTTTTTTACCAAAATCCAAGTACAATTTTTATAATCTAAAATGATACCTAAATGGCATCATTTTGGTTAATTTGTTGCCTTCAAATTCAATTAAAAATTTCTGTATAAATGAAAAGAATAAGCTTATTAACTATGCTTGTCATCCTATTGGCCATATCGATGGCTTGGGCTCAAGAAAAGCGATATGCAAAAGAGCCGCTTTGGATTGAGATGATTGATAATCCAACTACTAATTACAACCAAGCCATGCTGGCATATGAGACTTACTGGCAGCATCATACAAAGCCAATGGAAGAGGAAAATGAAATGCATGCCATAAGCTTAAAAACGAATGAAAAAAGTGCCACGGAAAAACGGGAACATGAGCGTGCACAAAACAGCTTTGAAAAAATGACTAAACGCGATAAAAAACGTTTTGCCAAAGAACAGGAATGGCGGCAACAAATGGTTTATGAATGCAAGCGATTTGAAGAATGGAAACGCGATGTTGCTCCGTGGGTGCAGGAGGATGGTTCTATATTAACTGTTAATCAGCGACAAGAAATTTATTTAGAAAAAGTTAAAGAATCAACCATTCAAAAATAGAAAGGCATGTACAAACTAATTACATCTTTATTCATAGGCATAATACTTTTATCAATGATGGTAAAAGCTCAAACATGGTCACCGGTTTCAACCGGATACTTCCCTACCAATGTAAGCGGTCAAATAAATGGCATAAGCCGTGTTAGCAATTTCAAATTTCATCCCAGCCTTCCCAACAAAATGTATGCGGTAAGCGCCCGCGGGGGATTATTTATAACGAATGATTCAGGCAATTCATGGAACATTGCTTCTGGATGTGATGCCATGCCTAATGGTACCCGCTTTGCTTCCGTTTGCGTTGACCATAACAACGATCAGGTTATATATCTTGGCACAGGCGATTTAAATTACTATTACACCGGAGCAGGTGTATATAAATCAACCAACGGTGGACTATCCTTTGCAGCCAGCAGCTCCGGGATGAGTGGACGTATGGTTGCCGAAATTTTAATGGATCCAATAAACAGCAATGTCCTTATAGCTGCTACTGATCAAGGAATTTATAAATCAACAAATGCCGGAAGTAGCTGGACATTAAAAACAGCTACCTCACTTAATTGCACGCAAATGCTGCGAAAGGCAAATACCACTTCGAGGGTTTTGTTTGCAAGCACCAGAACGGACTTTTACCAATCGAATGATTTTGGCGAAACCTGGGTGCTGGTAACCACCGGGCTTTACACTCCCACGGGATACTCCTCACCTGCAGGTATCCGCATTGCAGTAACACCAGCCGATACACAATTGGTTTATCTTGCCATGGTTGCTAAAAAAGGAACCATTTTCAAATCGACTGATGGAGGACTAAGTTTTTCGGTGGTTAAAGACTCTCACAGCCCAAACCTTACCGCTTATACCAACGATACTCTTAATGATGGCGGACAAGGCAATTACAATTATATGCTAGCAGCAGATATAACAGATCCTAATATTGTTTATCTGGGTGCACATAATTTTTGGAAATCAACAAATGGTGGTAGTACGTGGTCACAGTTAACAAACTGGTGGGCAGTGTTACATACCGATATGCACTGGGTTCGTGTAAACCCATATAACCCTGCACAAATATGGACTGCTAATGATGGTGGCGTATGGTTAAGTACTAACGTGGGATTAGGCTGGACACGCAAAAGCAATGGCCTTTATGTCTATGAAATGTATCATGGCATTACAAGCCCAACACGCAGAGATATGATTAGCATAGGAACACAGGATAATGGCGAGCTCTACCTGGCAGATACTACCTGGTATTGCAACCGGGGTGGCGACTGGTCTTCGTTTTGCACTTTTGATTATAGACCTAACAGTAACATCGTATACTATCACGGTAACGCCAGGCGAAGAGCAGTTAATGGTGGCGAACAAAACATAGGGCTAACACAAACCTCGTACAATGATATTTCATTTTATAGAAATAATACCAACCTGGCTATTTTAGGTGATACTGCCGTATATCGCACATCCAACCTTTTGAATACTACACCTTCGTGGACAAAAATCAGTTCATTTAATAAAACCATTCGTGCCGTGCATATCAATATGAACGACTCTAGTAAAATTTACGCTGTCGCCTCCGACTCGGCCATCTATATTTGTAACAATGCCTATGATGCCACACCGATATTTACACGCAAGGTGGTGCACAATAACACGATTAGCACATCCGGTATAACAAGTATAAAGGGAAATTCGAACATCATATACATGACTGGCAACACACGCGTGTATCGCAGTGCTGATGGTGGTATTACCTTCTCAAATATAAGCTCCAATTTACCTTCGGTAAATTGGGTAGGTATAACTACAGACGAATTTTTTGGAACCGATGAACTTGTTTTCATAGCAGGTGGTAACTATGTATATTATAAAAAAGCATCACAAACTAATTGGACGCTTTTTAACTCCGGTCTTCCTGTGCGCACAAATATTCAAGATATCAGTTTATTTGATGATGGCACTAACCAATCTATATTGCGTGTGACAACTTATGGGCGTGGTGTTTGGGAAATGCCAATTTCGCAACTTCGTCCTTTGCTTGCAGATTTTAAATCTGGCTTACAAACACCCTGCACTGGGGTACCAGTGCAATTTTCCAATATCTCCAATGGGCCGGTTGCCTCGTACAACTGGACATTTACAGGAGCAACTCCTTCCACTTCCCCCGTGGCCAATCCCACGGTGGTGTATAATGCAGCCGGGGCATACGATGTTACCCTTACTATATATGATGGTATTGGTGGCAACCATTCCATTACCCGACCTGCTTACATTAATACCTTCGGAAAAAATCTGAATGTAACAGAAACATTTGAACAAGGTTTCCCTCCCATAGGATGGCAAAACATTGATGTAAATAACGATCAACAAAAATGGAACCTACGCACAGGAATTGGTGCCTGGGGCAACAGCAACAATAGTGTTTGGTTTAATAATTATGATTGGGATGCCCAAGGACGTAGAGATGAATTTAGGACAATTCGTTTTGATGCAGTAGGATATAACACGCTAAGTCTCCTTTTTGATGTTGCCTATCAGCCTTATGGAGGGCAATATCAAGACTCCTTACAGGTGCTTGTTTCAACTGACTGTGGTAATACATTTAACGAAATTTACGTGAAGGGTGGCAATGTGCTATCTACCGTTTCGGGTAATAATACTTCGGCATTTACGCCTACTGCCACCCAATGGCGCACTGAAATCATTAACTTAAATGCATATAATGGTAACAGCATAGTTCTGGCATTTAAAAACATTGGCCGCTTTGGTAATAATCTGTACTTAGACAACATAGCTTTACTAGCTACCGTAGCTGCCGATGCAGGTACTGATAAGCTAATATGCAAAGGCAACTCAACAACAATAGGTGTATTGCCAAATGCCAATCATGCTTATGCATGGTCACCTGCAGCATCACTATCAAGTTCGTCTATCAGCAATCCTACAGCTAACCCAATAGCGAATACACAATATATACTAACCGTGACACACTTACGCAGCGGCATTAGCACTACCGATACCATACAAGTAAATGTCGATTCGGTTGCTGCCATGGGTCAGGTTACCGATGTAGCTTGCCATGGAAATGCCTCGGGCGTAATTACACAAACAATCACAGCAGGTATAACACCTTTTAGCTATCAATGGTCAACGGGTGGCAGTACGCAGGATATTCAGAATATAACGCAAGGAAATTATGCGGTTACCATAACGGATAGTGTCGGATGTACGGCCCTTAAAAACTACATGGTTTCGGAGCCCGCTGCAATTAACACAACAGGAAGCGCCACACCTACCACATGTGGCCTGAGCAATGGTGCACTGTCTATTAGCACGGTGGGTGGTACGGGGGTATTTACTTACCAATGGAGTAATGCAGCAACTACCAATATGCTCAACAATCTTGCAGCTGCAACATATACGGTAACTATAACAGATGCAAATGCCTGTACCGCCACAACTACTTTTACTATAAGTGCAAGCAACGCGGTACTAGCTAATAAAACACAAAAAAATCTAACCTGCTACGGAAATAAAAACGGATGGTGCAAAGTTGCACCATCGCAAGGCGCCACACCATACATGTATTTGTGGAACAATGGGAATAGTACTGACAGCATAGGCAATCGTATTGCAGGCAATTATACATGCACAATTACCGATGCAGCAGGCTGTTCAACATTAGCAACCTTTGCTCTAACCCAGCCACCTCAGATACAACTAACTTTAAGTGGCACCCCTGCCACGGGACCATTATTTGACAATGGCACAGCTTCGGTAATTGCGAGTAATGGATTTGCACCATACCGCTACTCCTGGAATACATCTCCAATAAGAACCACACAAACTATTACCGGAATTTCTCCCGGCACTTATGTGGTAACCGTAAAAGACAATAAAAAATGTGCTCGCAATGGAGCCTATGTAGTAGGTAGTGCCCGCCTGGGCAGCCTTCGAAATTCCGATTATAACATTAGATTGTTTCCAAACCCGGTGAGCGAATTGCTTACCGTTACCCTTGACGAACAACTTGATAGAAAAATTAGCAGGATAGAAATCATAAATGAAGCCGGAGAATTAATCAACTTGTTTAATACAGAAAACGAGTTGACGATTGAAATTGATTTCAGAAGATATGCTTCAGGAATATATATTCTTAAATTTGCGGGAAAAAACGAAAGCTTTACCCGAACTCTGATTAAATTATAATTTAGAAGTATGAAAAATATCCTTACTAAAAAATATTGCTACTTGATAGCTGCAAGTTGCCTGCTAGCAATAACTGCAAGTGCACAATCAAATTTTACGGAAGATGAAAAATTAAAAAAACTGGTAGAGCAACAAGTAAGGAAAAACAAATTAACAAATTCGATGCCTGGATATAGGATACAAATATATTTTGGCAGCACACGCAACAAAGCATTAGAAATCAAAACATCATTTGAACAACAATTTCCTGATATTAATTCCTATTTGATATATGATGCCCCTAATTTTAAAGTAAGGGTTGGAGATTATCAAACTCGATGGCTGGCTTTGCCGGTATTAGAAAAATTAAGAAATAATTTTGAAATCGCATTTATTGTAAAAGACGAAATTCCGTTGACAAAAACTCCATAAATTAATAACCCTGCCGGAAAGACTTCAACTTATATCAATAAAAAAAGCCTTACAATTTCTTGTAAGGCTTTTTTTATAACTAAAAGCGTTAACCTAGTACTTTACAACTTTTGCAGTTTGCATACTATTACCATTGCGAACTGTTACAAAGTAGATTGCATTATTTAAACCGCTTAAATCAATTTGACGGCTAAATTCTTCAACTCCCTGATCGATGTCTTCAGTAAATATTGTTTGACCCACTGCATTGGTTACAATAATTTGTGAAGATGCACTTGACTCAAGTACTGCACTTACTGTAACAAAACCATTGGTTACGTTTGGAGAAACGATTACAAAATTATCAGCATTTATGGCACCTCTAACATCAAAATCTTCTTCCATAATTTTGTTTGAACAGTTACCGGTACAAAATCCTTTTGGTAACGTGTACATAGACGATTTGGTTGGTGAGCAAATTGTACGCACCTTAACTCCATAACGTGTATCAGCAACAAGTCCGGCAAGGTTGGCGAAATTAGTTGAGTTAACCGTTACATAGCTAACCATACCTGTAGTTTGATTTTTATAATATACTTTAAATTTATTGCCGTTACACACTGTCCAACTAACCTTTGCAGACTTGTCTGTTACATTAGTTACGGTAAGATTTGTGGGAGCACCACAACCATCCCAGGCAATTGAGGTTGTGGCAGATACTGTACATCCTTCCTGATCCGTAACTGTTACTTCATAATCACCAAATCCTAAATTGTTGAAACCTGCAAAATCAATTTGACTAGTCTTGGTGATATTTACAGTACCGATGGTATTAGTAAGCACAACGGTATATGGCGCTTTGCCATCGAACATATTTACTGTAATAATACCACCTGTTTTACACCATCCTTCTTCGCCTCCACGCACAACAATTTTAAGGTCACATTGCTTTGTATCGCCAACAACAATAAAGGATTGAGATTTTGAACATCCTTCAGAATCTGTAGCTGTAACGGTATATGTTCCTGCACAAACATTAGTAAGATCTGAGGTAGTAGCACCGTTGCTCCATTGGTAAGAAACAGTGCCAATGTTTCCAGAAACATTGGTGTTTACACCACCATTGCATGCACCGCCTACATCTGCAGTAGTGCTTCCCGATAAACTTAACTCATAAACGTTTACAGTATATGTATACACTGCAACACCGTTAATTGGACATGCATTATCTTTTACAGTTACAGTAAATACATGAGGATTAGAAGATATATCGCCAAGAGAAGGCGTCCAACAAAAAGTTCCGGTAGGGCGAGTACCCGAACCCGTGTTAAAGGTGGCTGTGCTGATTCCATCATTCCAACTTAATGTAAGGCTTTGGGCAGTATTGGCATCTGAGCTGGTAATATCGGCACAGGTATTATTTCCGGCACAAGCATTTAAAGTATTGCTATTGGTGCCATCAAAGCCTGAAAGTTCAGGAACTGCATTTGAGCCACAATTAGTTACAAAAATTTCGATATCGCGGTTTGTTTCACCTATCAAGATACCATTGCGATATTCTTTTACTTTTACAGTAAATACTCCAATCTGCACTGTGTTAGGTGTAACATTTACCGCTCCGGTAGTAGGATTCAAATTAAATCCACCGGTATTAAGCAAAGGATTGCTAAGGCTGTAACCGAAATTATAAATTACCGAATTACCATTCTCATCTTTGGGTGAGTCAAGCATATAAAATAAGGAGTCGCCTTCTGCATCAAGCGCAGCCTGATTATAATTGAATGGTTGATTGGCACAAGCAAAAGCTAAAGGATCATTAGAAAACACAGGAGAATTATTACAAACTGAACGATTGATTTTACATTCAACATAATAACCGGTACCACCCGGATTATTTAATGAAGTAATAACTCCATTACGGCAACAATCATCGTAACTTATAGTAAATAAATTACAGGTATTGGTTGGCAATGTAATTACACCCTCGTAAATCCATTTGCGCAAACCGGGTGCAGTACCCCCATCACAAGTGCTCAACACAGAGCCACACGTATTTGAAATAACTGATCCATTAACAAAGCCGCCTCCATTGGGCTTCTTGGCTAAGGTTGCACTTGTATTACTACAAGTAGATGAAATTGAAATCGGAACACTGGATGGTTCAGTGATTCCATCGCAGTCACGATAAAAAATCATGGTAACGCGATACTGATTGTTACTAATGCATTGATAGCGAAACTCGCCACCTGCAAAATGTGATGCCCATGATTGCCCTGCAAACATGAACGATAAGAGCATTGTAATAATCAATGCTTTCATTGTAGAAATTTTGTTTCTCATTATAAAATATTTTAAAATTGGATTAACGGTTTGTAGCTTAATTATTCGCAAGTTTCTTTCAAATATACTCTACAAAACTACAATTAAAACTTGCATCTTATCAACAATTTGTTAATTATATTAATTACCCAAGATCCCAAAAAATTTGGCTTTACCATATTGATATACAATATATTATAATCTTAAAAACAGTTATTAACTAGAAGGTGTTAACAATATTATTTAAGCTTAGTGTCTTATTTACACCAAAATTTAGGTCAAATTTTTCAAATATGGAGTAAAAATAATGGCCGCTACAATGAGCGAAATTAAGGCTGCTATTAAAACTGCTGCAGCCCCAAGGTCTTTTATTACCCCTGCATTTTTATGGTATTTGGGTGATACAAAATTGACTATTCGCTCTATGGCAGTATTGATTAATTCGCAACAAAAAACAAGTCCAACGCAAATGAAAATTGAAACCCACTCATAGTTACGAATATCAAAATAAAATCCTGCTAATACAACCACCGTTAACGCAAGCAAATGTACATATGCATTCTGTTCATGGCGAAAAAGATGCACTAGGCCTTGCCATGCATATTTAAAACTACCAACAAATTTCTTTACTGAAAACATAGTGCAATTTTTAAAAGTTATAGATTTACCTGATTGGTTTTGTTTGTTAAAATCATTTTCGGTTCCGGCTCATCAGGTTTAAAATTACCTTTATTATTAACCTTACTTAATATCTGTTCAAGCAAAGGTAGCATATTATTGAGGCACTGCGTTTTGATAAGAAAATTCCAAAGAGATTCAAATTTTTTCCATCCACCGGTATAACAAAAATGCTTAAGCATATGCTTAAGCGAATCGTGCTGCTTGCTTGAGTATAAAATATTTTTCCATGAATAAAATGACTTGTATGCCCAATCATATCCATGCTTTAATTGTTCTGCTGTAAGGCTCTTAGTTTGGTACACCACATTACGGGTATCATATAAGTCCCAGTTGTAAGTAAGAATTCTGTTTTGATCAAGCATATCATTAAACAGTTTAGTGCCGGGATAAGGTGTGAGTATATGATAGGTAGAAGTAGTTATTCCATTCTCTACTCCCCAGTCTACGGTGCGTTTAAATACATCCTTATCATCATCGTCAAGGCCAAAAACAAAACTTCCATTAATCATAATGCCAAGTGAATGCAGTCGATTAACGGCTTGCCGGTAATCCTTTTCTAAGTTTTGTTTTTTATTACTTTGCTTAAGGTTTTGCGGAGAAAATGTTTGGAAACCGACAAACAAACTTCGTAACCCTGCATCGGCAGCTTTTTCAATAAGGTTGCCACGCAAAATAGAATCGATGGTAGCAGCACCCTGAAACAAACGACTCATACTCTTCATTCCTTCAAAGAGCCCTTCGGCAAACTTGTTGTTGCCTAATAAATGATCATCGAGAAAATACAAATGCTTGCCGGGAAGCCTGTCTATTTCTGTTAACGCTTCATCTATACGTTGGGTATAAAAACTTTTTCCTCCCTCGTAAAAAGCATCTTTATAACAGAAGCTGCAATGATGGGGGCATCCACGCGAAACCACAATTGAATTTGGAACAAGATATCGGTTGCGCTTAATAAGGTCTCTGCGAACAGGAGGAATATTATCAAGTGTTCTAAACGAAGTTGATTTGTATATTTTTTTTGGTTCACACTTTTTAAAATCTTTTAAAAACTGCGGAAAAGTCTGTTCGCCAGGGCCTAAGAAAATAGTATCAGCATATATCTTAGCTTCTTCAGGCATTGATGTTACATGCAAGCCTCCCAGCACCACATAAGCACCTCGTTGCTTATAATGCGTAGCAATTTTATAGGCACGGTAAGCATTGGTTATATAAACTTGTATCACTACCAGGTCGGGCCAATCGTCAAGCGATAACTCTTCTACATGTTGATCTTGTAAATCTATTTCATCATCACTATCAAGATAGGCAGCCAATGTTGCTAATCCAAGTGGCGGAAATAGTGAATACTTGATGGGCCGCCAAAAAGGGCTCTCGGCCTCGGCCAATGCCGGCAAAATCATTTTTACTTTCATAGTTGTGTGCGGCTTTTATTTATTCGAAAAAATAATTCAGGGCAACGCATGGCGGCCATAAAAAAATAACACATCATTAAAAGCAACATGCCTACCATGGTAAATCCTAATGCCTGTTCATTTTGCAAGGGATGCAAAATGTCGTTTATAATATCTTTAAAAAGCACAACAGGTTTGGTAAACAGGTCCCAGCTATTGTATCGTTCTATACGTCCAAGGTAAACACCATACGCACATAATATATGAAGCACCAATATTGCAGGCCACGTAACTCTGCGCTTGTAAAACTGATGCATGTATCGATGCATGGTTAGCATGGAAACTAAACCAAGCAGCACTCCGGTTATGGCAAACAGGAAATAAAAAGAAACATCGAACCAGAAAAACTCGTTTAAGCGAATTTGTTTTAAATGTACAATATCGGTAATCATGTAAGGCGCATTCGGCAAAAAAAGCAGCCATAGGGTAAAATAAAAAATATGCAAAAGCTTGTGATGGCCAGTATACATTAACCTGCTAAACATGAAAGGCAAATACGCGAGAAACAAATTCCAAATCATAAACAGGATGGTGTAACTGTCACTGTATATGCAGCGTATCACAGCAAACAAACAACTTGCAGCACATAGCAACAATAGGCTAAAATGAATAAGCCGTACATGGGTGTCGAAGTGCATACGGTTAAGCACTTGCTCGGTTAACGAGTTTTTATAAAATGATTGAAATGGTAACATCTTACTTTTTGTTTATAGTTATTAAATATAATTCGTTTTCTTGTATAGCTTTTAAGGTGTAATGCCATAGGCTCATCAATATCAATCCAAACCCGCAAGCAAACAAATACCAGTTAAAATGCTGTGGTATATACATATGGGAATACTGCAATAAATTAATGCCAGCAAAGGCAGCCATTACATGCTCATAAATAAAAGAGCCAATTGCTATCAGGCTTCCGGCCGCAAACAACGACCATGTTGAAGCTTCGATTTTCTTGTCGTGATAATGAATTAAAAAGTACCACACGATCATGGCCATGCTTATAAGAACCGGAGCAAGCACAGGTCCTACCCATGGCACAGGTATCAGAAACAGGATGTCCCAATCTAATATGGTATCAGGCCAGTTGAGTAACACTTTTAAAAAAACGTAATAAAAAATATCCCATACTGCAAAACAGAAAATAAAATTAGCGAAGCGTTGATGTGCGTTTTTTCCTGCCATATAACCAATACTAGCCAGCATGATTATAGTAGCTAATTCGCGCAACAACTCGGTAATAATAATCGTATTGCTCATAGATGTTAGCGGAAAGGCAAATCCATTTGGATAAAACAACTCGCGCAGGTAGACAACCACAGCGGTTTCGATGAAACCCATGGCAATGCTGAATATGGTCAGCAACCAAAATGTTTTAGTTATTAATTTCATTATCGGGAATATTAAGTGTTTCGTTTAAGTTAATTTGATTAAAGTCCGGTTGTATGTATAAAAATGAAAAAACGATCAATGCCACCGTTGAGTTAATGGTGATGATGGGCAACAAAAAATCAAAAGCCGCGTTGCTAAAAACCCCATAGTATACTGCTATAGATGCAAATACTGCAACAGGCAGGTATCGCTTAAAAATAAAAAACGCAGTCGGGTGTTTAATCCTACGTAAGTCTAATGCATGTATCAAGGGAAATACAAGTATAAAATCGAAAATGGCTTGAATAACACAGGCAGCGGGAATAATCCAATTGATTTCGTTGTGTATGTCGGGTACGAAAAAATGAACAGCAACTTGATCTGCAATAATTGCACAAATGATGCAACAAATGATGCCGAAGGCTGTCCTTAATAAAACGTTTATTGCGAAGGTCAAATTCATTCCTTTATTGAGCTGCTTAAAGACTTGGAGAATATCTATTGTTGGCAACATAATCCAATTGAACCTGCGGCATATGTTTCTTAACCCATTCCTTATGCTCTGCACTGAATGTTTGATCGAATGTTAAGGTGGTTAAATATTTAAATAAGCCTAACTGCCAAACATCCGATAGCATCAAACCTCTTATATCGAGTGTTTTTAGGTTTACAGAGTTTGAAAAAGAATCTAATCGATCAATAGGATTATAAGAAAGATCAAGCTCTAGCAGGGCCGGCAAATTCATGTTTGGAAACATGGTATTTATTGCACACGAACCAATGTCCAGCGTTTCTAAACTTGTTAATGATTGAAGCGCAACAAAACTTTTTATTCGTGGGCAAGATGAGATATCCAACGTTTTAAGTTTTTTAAGATCGGCCAGGGCCGATATACTTTCAAGTTTTGCATTATCAGAAATTTTCAAATTAAATATCGTACTGCTTAGACCTGTAGGGATGTCAACCATGTTATTATTGGCCAGCTCCAGGGATTGAAGTTTGTCAAACAGTACTAACGAATTTAAATCTGAAATAAAATTATCATTCAATTGCAGTGTAGTAAGTGAATGAAATATTTCTTTCTCTGCACCATCAAATTTGAAAAGGTCTTTTACGCTTTTCAACTTCAACTGATTTGCACTCAACTCCTTTAGCCTTGTTAGTGCATTCAATTTTAAGTCCTGATTTTTTATATAATCATTATTGCTAATATCAAGTTTAAGCAACGAACTATTTTGAGGAAATATGCACCCATAGTGAGCAAATGCATTGAAAAGAATTAATTCTTCAAGTTGTGTCATCGAATCGAGTGCACTAATATTGATCAACATATTAAAGCTTAAGTCTACTTTCCTTAATTGCTTCACTTTAGCCAGACTGTTGCAATCATTAATTAAATTCTTTCGAGCGCTAAGCGATTCAATATGTGGATAGTTCTTCAGGAATGAAAAATTATGGATACTACATTCATCCAAAGTTAACCCTCTTACCTCTTGCAATGCAGGCATTAAATTAAGCGTATCTGCCTTTGTGCCGCGTAGATTAAGATACTTAAGATTTTTTATGTTGGGAAGAAGTGACATATCCAATCCTTGCATATATTCAAGCTGCAGGGTATCGGGGCTTAATAATGCAACATCACGCAGGCTGCTTACAGCATTATGTGAAAAATCAAGTTTGCTGATTTTATGTTTTTCATTCAACTTCAATATTTCGCTTATCGTACTTTTTTTTCCAATGCAAGATGACTGCCATCCATATTTATTTTGCTCCGTAAACAGTTGCGCAATTTTGCTACTCAGTTTCTTTGTGTAATGTTCATGGGTAAATCCATCATAGTAATCTTGCTGATATTCATCATCGCTAATACTATTGCTTCGTACAACACCAGAACCATAATTTCGGTCAGCCTTATTTTTATGCTGATACTTTTCTGCTTCGGCTATTAGTAGCGGAGTATTTGAATATCCCAGCGAGAGTAAGTATGCCTTATCGAGCGTGCGGTTCTGCTTTGTGGCAATTTCAATATTTTGAGTCGTAATAAATTTATCCCAGTTATAAAAGCTGAATAAAATAAGCAGACCAAACATAAGCCATGAACATGACCTTATTAAAAACCAATTAGACTTCTTATATACTAACTTATAAAGTGTTAATGCAAGGCCAGCTACACACACTAATAAATATAACATCACTCCTATACGCTTATAGGTATAACTGTACTCCTGTATGTATAAAAAATTGCGGTATGCAGTTGAGTAAACTAAAAGTACATTTTGAATAATCCAGGCAAAAGAAACCACACGAAGGCCGATTGCTTCAGCTTCAAAATTTAAGCACCCTCTGAAATAATAAAGCAAGATGGCAATAGCCAGTACGATAGACGTAATAAGTGAGTTGGTGCCTTGATGCACATATTCGGAATAGGTCATATCGGCAGGTATGGCCTTTAAAATAAACAGATAGTTTACATCTACTATGTTTACCAACAACAGAAGTAAATTTAAAAGCAACAGGGTAATAAAACCGATATTAATTTCGGCTTTAATATTGAGTTTATTGTTTATCCAACTGGTAAAAGTTACTGTATCGCGATTCAAGCCTGAATGACAACCGGCATCATATACGGTTACCGTTTCGATGCGTTGATAATAATAGAAACCGTACAGCATAGCCCACCCTACTAATACAAATCGAAAAAACTGAAAACTGATGATATCTAAATTCAGTTGGCTAAACAATTTTGCCAGAATGGGATTGGCATTTAAGTAAAGCGTAATAAAAACCAAGAGTACGATAGAAGGTACAATTATTTTTAATAAAGCCGAACTGTGCCATTTGTCTTTGGTACTTGCCGAAAACCTGTTTCGAAAAAATATCCTTAATCCAAATAACCACCCACACAAAAACGAGTACGCACTGTTAATAATGGCAAGCAGAATAGTTTTTGTTTCGCTAAAACTGTAAGCGGCTAAAGCAGCAACCGACACGATGGATGCATAGAGACTAAGTTGATTACCATAAAGAAAAACCGAAAGGCCACCAAGTACGGTACCTACTGCAGCAGCTATCCACGGTGCATGTTTCAGGCATGATGTATTGGTAATGGCTATTCCCAATACGAGCAACAGATTGAAAATAAAATAATTTAAACCCGGCAATTGTAGGTAGAACAAAATACAATAAGCACAAAGTGTAAAAGCGATTACAAGATTCTTAATCATTTTTTATGATAGATTTAAGTTGAAGAATTTTTTTACGAAGAATATAAAGCGGCACGAGTCCGAATATGCCAAAGCTGCAATCGATAAGTTGATGAAAAAAAGGAATGCCGCGTATTGGTCCGCATATAAAGGCTAAGGGAAAAACGCATAAGCAACACAACATTGCCCATTCGCATATCCAGATGTTTTGTACAGGATTGCGCCATATACCCACAAAGGCTAGGCCTATCATGATATGTGCAAATGCAAGCCAATCGGTTCCATAAGCTATATAAGGATAGCGCGACCATGTTTGCATAATGCCTTCGGCTACAGTTTCTATCCAATGCCTGAGCGGCATTGGAAACCAATTTATAATGGTTAGTAAAAATTCCATTTCGGTTTGCAGCGGAAATGCCGTGATGCCACTAAGTACCAACAGGCCAACAAAAACCGCAGTGATTAATTTAATCTGTTGCATGAGCCCTTGCTGTGTTAGAGCAACCGGGTGATGCGCTAAAATGACTGAGTGTAGTTTCATAATTTGATTCGTTTTATAAAGTACTTTGTATTTCAAAGTGGTTTTACATTTTTTAACGGATGTGCATTTAAAACTATTGCATTCATCCGTTGTTATTTTTTTCTTATTGCCTATCTGTTTCGCAGCAACGCTTCTAATGCATCAAGATGCTTAGTAAATGCCTTCTTCCCATCTCTTGTTGCCTTATAGGTAGTGTTTGGTTTTTTGCCAACAAACTGTTTGCTTATTACGATATAACCCTGCCCTTCGAGCGCTGTTGCATGGCTTGCCAGGTTACCATCGGTTATGTCAAGTAATTCTTTCAAGGTGCTAAAATCTACAGCATCGTTTACCATCAATGTACTCATGATACCCAGCCTCACACGACTTTCAAATGCTTTATTTAAATTTTCTATCACCGGCTTTGGTTACTTATTGCAGCAATGTTCGTTTTAATTTAATCGATTGAAGGTGCTTTTCTTTCATACTTATTCCACATCCATACTCCATATATAATATGCATAATGCCAAAACCTATGCTCCAGAATATAAGGCCATATCCGATATAGTAAAATGCAAGCAGGCCCAACACAATTTCTGCGTAAGCCAAATAACGTACATCATCCAAGGTGTACTTGCTGGCATTTAACAATGATAGCCCATAAATTAATAACATTAACGGGGCAATAAAACCAACATAACCATACTTAAAATAAGCTATGAGGCAAAAAATACCACCGCTTACAAGGGGCACAAACATGTTGATGAACAATCTGCGTGCAGCACTATTAAATACAGGTAGGCCCGCCTGTCGTGCTCTGTTAAAGGTAAGCCAGATGCTTACCACAAATGATGCGAGCAAGACCGTGGATGCATCGGCAAAAAAGAAATACATCACTTCTTTGCGGCTTAACGAATTGCTATCATTAATTAAAAATTCGCCATAAGGAAACCGGATGTTAAGACATACAATGGCTGCTGCGGCCCCTATCAGTGCAAATAATCCGGCAAAAATTCCGGATAGCCCACTAAGCGAAATAAACCGTGATGAGCGTTCCATCATCGTGCGTATTTCGGTCAATTGTTTTAGATGTTCTTCGGATTGATTCATATCAAAAGTACTTTGTGATGCAAAGTAGTTGATATTTTTTTTACTGTGCAAGACTTTTTTGAAAAAAATATTGCCTTTTCCACTACAGTTACTTTTTTCATCGTAATTTTGACTTTAGCAAAGCGCTATCCAATATGACTGAAGACTTTTTACATTATGTATGGAAGTATAAATTGTTTGATGCAAACCAATTGGCTACAACCGATGGATTGCCGGTAGAAGTGAAATCTTACGGGATACACAATTCCGATTCGGGGCCCGACTTTGCCAATGCACAAATTAAAATTGGCGATACGCTTTGGGCAGGAAATGTAGAAATACATTTGCGCACCAGCGACTGGAACAGGCACCGGCATCAATTTGATGCCGCCTATACCAATGTGATTTTGCATGTAGTTTTTGAAAATGATACCAAGTTGCAAAATCAGATTCCGGTGTTGGAATTAAACAAATGTATAAAGCCAACGTTGCTGGCTACATACGAGCAAATGATGAACACCAAATCAGGACTGCCGTGCGAAAAGCAACTGCATTTGGTAAAGCCCATTACGGTTACCACCTGGCTCGACCGCATGCTAACCTCGCGCCTCGAAGAAAAAACGCAACATATAGAAGAACTGTTAACTCAAACCAACAATCACTGGGAGCAAACATTTTACATTACGCTTGCCCGCTGCTTTGGATTTAAAACAAACGCGTTGCCATTTGAATTACTGGCAAGACAAACTCCGGTTGAACTGCTTGCCAAGCAAAAAGACAACTTGTTGCAACTAGAAGCCCTGCTTCTTGGGCAAGCAGGATTGCTTGATACGGCTAGCAACGATGCTTATGAAAAGTCATTGGTGAGAGAGTATAATTTTTTACAAGCCAAATTTAAGCTTACACCTGTTAATGGCAGTTTATGGAAATTTGCACGCATGCGGCCTGCTAATTTTCCAACAGTGCGTTTAGCGCAATTTGCAATGTTGGTGCATAAAAGTTCGGGGCTATGGAGCAAAGTGCTTGAAGCAAAAAATTACAAATCATTATGTAGCTTGTTTGATATAAACGCATCTGGCTATTGGGACACACACTATCACTTTGCGGTTGACTCAAAATTGCTGCCCAAGCATATTGGAAAAATGCGGTGGATATTTTACTTATAAATGTAGTAGTACCCATGTTGTTTTCGTATGGTAAGCGTATGCAGAATTTTCATCTGGTAAGCAGGGCTACCGGTATTCTTGAACAAATTGATATGGAAAATAACCGGATTACTAAAAAATTTCTATCTTTGAAATTGGAAAAGCCAAGTGCATATACAAGTCAGGCGTTGATTCAATTGCATAATACGCATTGCATTTATAAACACTGTCTGCAATGTGCCATAGGCCTTCAATTAATAAAACAATAAAAATGCTGATAGACTTTATTAAAACATTTTTCGAACGAAATGCTTTTGGCGTTTGCGAATGGCTTGGTGAGCGTTTGCATATTCAAAGCGCCCGTATCAGGATGTTCTTTGTTTACGTTTCATTTCTCACTATTGGCAGTCCGCTAATTGTATATATGGTATTAGCCTTTTGGCTTGATTTACGCAAGCTAGTAAACCGCCCTCGCAGAGGGGTTTGGGATTTATAATCGTTTAGCTTTTATTGGTGATTTCATTTGCAATAGAAATGAAACCATCCTAGAAAATAACCCACCAACATCCCTCTTCAAACTTTCAAACTTCAAACTATTATCTTCAAATTAAAAACACCTTTAGTTACATTTTTTACTTTAGGTTGACACACCTTGTGAAAACACCAACCACAAACAGAAAAAATAAAATTGCCGGTAGATAGATAAAATTGTTACAATCATAAATGGTGTTAAAGCTAACTCTCGAAACACTTCTATGTACTAAGTCATTATGTTATGCATCACTCGTTACGTTATGTTTCTTAGGTTTTTAGCACTATCACTAAAGCTCAACCAAACTAATGAAAAAGAAACAAAAGCAAAAACTAACAGAAAAGTGATTTGATGAAACTGTTCGATAAAAATAAACATAAGCGTGGCTGCAATAACTTGCCAAACAAAAAATCGTATAGGAAATTGAGCGTAAACCTGATTATTAAATATAAGTGTACTATAAATCATGGAAACTACTACAACAGCAAAAGATAATACTAACTCAAAATGACTTAAGTAGTCAATGTAAGCGAGTAAACAGATAAAGCCGGTAATGCAAAACATCATTTGCCAATACGCATATGTTCTTAGTGACTTATTTTCATGTAAGGATTTTTCCGGTTCTGATTTACGTTCAACTGCAACGGGCTGCACAAGCAACTCGGGAGGAGAAAACAATACCATTACCTTTTTATACCATTGGGAAACATGTGTTATGTTGCGCCACAATAAGATGTAGTAATGATTGATAGCTTCGATCGGATTAACGCCTATTGCAGGGCTTGTAATTCCATAAACTACTTTTTCGGTTTCAGCCTGGTAGGTTCCGAATAAACGATCCCAAATAGAAAACGTAGATCCATAATTTTTATCAATATAGATTTTATTTTTTCCATGGTGAACACGATGCAATGAAGGTGTAATAAAGATTTTTTCTAAAAGCGGCAATCTTGGAACATACTCGGTATGCATAAAAAAATCATACAAGCCGGAAATTTTAAAAATGATAATGAGCACATAAGGCGAAAACCCAAGCATTGGTAAGCATGCCCAAAAAACAATTCTATTGATTCCCTGAAATAGGGAAGTACGAAATCCATTGGAGAGATTAAATAGTTCAGACGAATGATGTGTAATATGTCCTGCCCACAATATACTAACACGATGAGATAAGCGATGATACCAATAAGATAATAAGTCAACCGCAAGATAGGCCAACACCCACTGCCGCCAATCTAATGGCATGTCCACTAATTTAAAATGATCGTACATGTATTGTAATACGAAAAAAAACACAGCAAAATAAAAAAGCGAGCCAATCTGATCTATTGCACCAATGGTAAAATTAATAGCTGTATTACCTACCGAATATTTTCCATCCTTACGGGCAAAACTGATAACGGCTTCAATTGCCACTAGCAACAAAAATATCGGTATAAAAAAAGCGAAGGTGTTCAGCATGCCCGGCTTGTTTGTTTTATAAAGAATAGAATAACATTGTTATGGTTTCTCTAATAGTTGGCATTATTATCAACATATATTATTCACAGTTACCAATATCCAAATCTTCCATCCTTTCTAATCGAGAGATACATTCCATTAACTTATTGAAGATATGATTTCAAAACTACTTCAAAACTACTCCACTCTGCTCTTCATATTTTAATAATTGCTTTTAATAAGCGGTTTGTCACTCCCACCAATTTTATGCAATTTACAAAATTTGCAACTCATAACCACCCCTTAAATGCAGAGGAACCTGACCATTTCATAAACCAATTACTTTGCAAAGATAGCAAAGGAAAATTCTTTTTTATTGCACTTTATCCTCTAATTATTATATAATTATTTGATGCTTTAAAGTAGAAACCATAGTGACGCAATTATCAAGCACGGTGTTTTCAAGATTGATTTATCACTAATCAACCTTTTGATTATTCAGATTAGATACTACAATTAAATTGCATAACTGTGTTACTGCTATGCTGTATTCTCAGCTGCTCTGGTAAAACCGCCTTGCATATCGCAAACTATTATTATACATTTGTAATAAAACATCAATTAATAAAAGTTACATGTTTTGTTTTAGTCCTCTTATAGCATGAAGATATATATTCAACATATGGTTAGTTTACGCTGCAAACTGATGGTTAAATCAGAGTTGGAAAAACTAAAAATTAAATTTTCGAATATAGAACTTGGAGAAATTGAGTTAGACGGAGTACTATCCCACAGCAAGCATGATCTGCTCCAAAAAGCCTTACGCAAATCAGGCTTAGAACTCATGGATGATAATAAAGCAATATTGATAGAAAAAATAAGAAACATCATAGTCGAAATGATTCATTACGAAGAAGAGGCACCACGGGTAAAATTTTCTGACTATTTAAGTGAGAAGCTGCATGTGGATTACAATACACTTTCTGTAATATTTTCACTTACCAAAGGAATCACGATCGAACATTACATTATTCTCCACAAAATTGAACGTGCCAAAGAGTTGCTTATTTATGACCAGCTATCGATTAAAGAAATCGCCTATAAATTGAACTACAGCAGCGCAGCACATTTGTCTAATCAATTCAAGAAGACCACAGGCTTCACCCCAAGTTTTTTTAAGGGAATAAAAGGTATAAGAAGAAAGAACTTGGAAGACCTGTAAATATTGCAATCTTTTGATAAAATAATATAGCAACCGATAGGGAGTACTGGGTTTTCTTTGTGCCTAACTCGACTAAATCATTTCATCACATGAAAGATAAAAAGGCCAATCCGGAACATTCTCAACAAACCAATTCAAAAGAGTTGGAAAAACAAAGAGAACACATTATAGTAGAAATAGTAGAATATGTTCCAAATGCGGTAATGAGCCGTACAATAATTAAAAAATCAACGGGTACGGTAACTGCCATGTCCATAAGTGAAGGAGAAGAAATCTCTGAAAAAAAGATTCCGTTCGAAAATTATGTTCAAGTAATAGATGGTGAAGCCGATATAAAAATTGATAGCAAAGACTATCACCTTAAAGTAGGCTCAGGCATTATTATACCTGCACATACTACACAACGATTTTATGCCAGGCAAAATTTTAAAATCATTTCTACCATCATTAAAAGTGGTTATGAAGATTAGTTGTAATTGGTGCGTGTTTCCATGACTTTTTGGTTGCAGCAAATTAATACCTAATAAATCTTATAAACATGAACCTCTATAAAATCGTGTACCAGAAGTCTCCATTTGGTAACAAAAAGCACCATAAAAAAGCTTGTTCTTCAATTTAAAATAACATGAAAGTGGAAAAAAATAACTCGACAGAAGCGTTAAACACACTCCTCTCACTAAACAAATACCGTTTCGAAGGATATGAATCAGCAACGATAACAACCGAAGAGGCTGATTTAAAAATTTTGTTTGCGAGGTTTGCAACTACCAGCCGCAATTGTCATACTGAATTGATAGCAGAACTTAATAAGCTGAAAGCAGCAGTGGTAAAAGGTAACATGGCATCGGGAAAATTTTTTCGCATTTGGGCAGATGCCAAGGCGGCACTTAAAAGCAAAGACCGAAAAGCAATTCTCAGCGCATGCGAATATGGAGAAGACTTAACCACAGCAGCCTACGAAAAAATACTTGACACCATTTTTTCTGAAACCGAAAACGAACAAAAGCAACTCCTTGTTTCACATCACAAACGCCTGTCGGCCGAACATGAAAGCATCAAATCACTATATGAAAAATGCTGAGCGTAAAATCACTTCCGGCATTCTAACTATCATTCAAGAAAAAAATTACAACAATTTTTCGTGGTTGGTTAAAACACCAGCCACAACCAGAAATAATAATGTTCGTGGTGCAAACAGTGTACAATCCTATACCTTGATGTAAGCCCGCCAATTTAGGCGGGCTTTTAAACAGGTGAAAGACTTAATGCACTTTTGCCTTTGGTTGGTGTTTTCACCAACCAAAGACAATAACTATCCTCTTTCAATTTGAGGTTGGTGAAAACACCAACCAGAAGCAGAAAATTTGAGGTTGGTGAAAACACCAACCTTAAGCAGAAAGGCCGGTCGCTTGCTTTTTGCTGTCATTCGACTTTTACTGGTCTTTTCATCAGCATCAGAAAAGACGATAACTCTCCCTCTTCAAACTTCAAACTTTCAACTTCAAACTATCGTCTCCCTCCATTTGATATTCTAAAAAAAGGTTATAGATTACGCAAAACAAATTGGCTGCAATACAATCATTAAAATGATTGTATTAAAACCTTCAACTGCGATGTATCTGAATTGTCATAGTTACTTTAGCTGGAAGTACGGGTGTATGAGCCCCGAAGAGGTGCTGCAAGAGGCGCACAGCAGAAATATAAAGCAACTGGCATTGACCGATATTAACAGCACATCGGGCATACTTGATTTTCACCGGTTAGCTGGTCGCTATGGAATAAAACCGGTGGCAGGCATAGACTTCAGAAATGGCATAGAACAAAAATTTGTGGGGCTGGCACAAAACAGCGAAGGCTTTCGTGAGTTGAATGATTACCTCTCGTATCATTTGCACAACGATAAACGGTTTGGCAACAAAGTACCGGTTTTTAAAAGTGCGTGGTGTGTGGTACCGTGGAAGTGGTTTATACAATGGCCGCAAAAAAATCGTACACAACTATTAAACGACAAGCGTAAGCGTATATGGATAGGAGTAGCACCGGATGATGTGCGCAACTTACGCCTATCGCCCATTGCCGACTATATGCATCTATGTGTAATGCTGGCGCCATGCACGTTTCGCCACAAGGCTGACTATAATACTCACCGCTTGTTGCGCAGTATTGACAACAATACACTGCTAAGCAAGTTGCCGGCAAGCGAGCAAGCGCAGCCCGGGCACCTGCTAGTGCACCCGTATGAGTTGATAAAAATTTATAGCGAGTATCCTGTTATTATTGACAATAGCCATGCCTTGCTCGAAACATGCAGCATCGATTTTGAGTTTGGCAAAAACAAAAACAAAAAAACATTTACCGGAAATCTTTATGAAGACGAACTACTGCTGCGTAAGTTGTGTGCCGAAAACCTCAACTACCGCTACCCGCAACAAAACGATACCATTATGGAGCGGTATGATAAAGAAATACGTACCATAACAGACCTGGGGTATGCTGCGTACTTCTTACTTAACTGGGATATTGTACAATACGCTCAACGCAAAAATTATTTTTATGTGGGCAGGGGAAGTGGTGCCAATAGTGTAGTTGCCTATTTATTGCGCATCACAGATGTGGACCCGGTCGATTTGGATTTGTACTTTGAACGCTTTATAAATCCGTATCGTACAAGCCCTCCAGATTTTGATTTGGACTTTAGCTGGAAGGAGCGCGATGATGTAATTGACTATATTTTTCGCACCCATGGCCATAGCCATGTGGCGCAATTGGCTACTTACAGCACCTTTCAGTCAAGTGCTGTGTTGCGCGAGCTAGGCAAAGTATTTGGCTTGCCTAAAGCCGAGATTGACGACCTGGTTGATAATCGCAAGCATCCCGCTACACCCGACCATATCTCAAAACTGATTTTTAGTTATGGCAAGCGGATGATTGATTTTCCCAATCACCTGAGCATACACGCAGGTGGTATTTTAATTTCCGAAAAACCGATGCACTACTATACGGCAACCAGTATACCACCCAAAGGTTTTCCGCTTACACACTTTAGCATGCTAGAGGCCGAAGATGTGGGCTTATACAAATTTGATATACTGAGCCAGCGCGGGTTGGGCAAAGTAAAAGATGCCGTAGATATAATACAGCAAAACCAACATGTAACGGTAGATGTACACGATGTAAGCAGTTTTAAAAAAGATGAGCGTATACGTGCCAACCTGCAGCGGGCACGACTCATCGGATGTTTTTATGTGGAGTCGCCTGCTATGCGCATGTTGCTATCTAAATTGCGTGCATCCACTTACTTAGATTTGGTAGCAGCCAGCAGCATCATACGCCCCGGTGTAGCACAAAGCGGCATGATGCGCGAATACATTTTGCGTTTTCATCATCCCGAGCGCAGGCAATATGCCCACCCATTAATGAAAGAACTGATGGCCGAAACATACGGGGTGATGGTGTATCAGGAAGATGTGATAAAAGTGGCACATCACTTTGCCGGTCTCGAACTTGACGAAGCCGATATGCTGCGCAGGGGCATGAGCGGCAAGTACCGCGGCCGGGCTGAGTTTGACAAAGTGGAAAAACAATTTTTTGTAAACTGCAAAGCGCGTGGCTACGATGATGCCCTTACGAAAGAAGTGTGGCGGCAGATAGAAAGTTTTGCAGGCTATGCTTTCTCGAAAGGACACTCGGCATCCTATGCCGTTGAGAGCTATCAGTGTATGTTTTTGAAAACGTATTACCCGCTTGAGTACATGGTGAGTTGCATAAACAACTTTGGCGGTTTTTACACTACCGAATTCTATGTGCATGAGGCGCGTATGTGCGGTGCCACTATTCATGCACCCTGCGTAAACTTTAGTAAATATTATACCATCATTAAGGATAAAGATATTTACATTGGCTTTATGCACGTGGCCGAGTTGGAACATAACGTTGCGCATACACTTATCGAAGAGCAGGAAAAAGGTATATACATATCGTTACAGGACTTTGCCACTCGCAATAGTATTTCGCTTGAGCAAATGATACGGTTGATACGGATTGGTGCTTTTAGATTTACCGGCCGCAGCAAGCAACAACTGTTGTGGGATGTACATTTTATTTTTGGCAAGAAAAAGAAAACGGAAGCACGTAGCGAGCTGTTTCCGGTACAACCTGCAAAATACAACCTGCCCCCATTGATACAAAATCGCATTGACGATGCCTGGGACCAAATGGAGCTACTTGGCTTTGTGTTGTGCTCGCCATTCGATTTGCTCAAAACGTATAACGATACCGTTATAAACGAAATAAGCAGGGCCATCGATTTGCCTATGCACCTGGGCAAAGTAATAAGCATACGTGGCTACATGGTTACACGCAAACCTACGCGCACCAAGCATGGCGAGGCTATGAGCTTTGGCACTTTTCTCGATAGCGATGGCGATTGGATTGATACCACCCACTTTCCGCAAGTGTTGGCCACCTATCCCTTTACTGGCCGCGGCTGCTATATGATTACAGGATTGGTGGTAGAGGAGTTTGGCTTTTACAGCATTGATGTTACCATCATGAAACGGCTAGAATACATTGAAAGGTTTAATACGGAGTATGATAAGGAGTGCGGTAAATTAGATGAGATGATGCAAGCAGAATGATGAAAAAAACTGTGCGCTCGGTTGGTGTGGTTATCATACGCTCTAATATGGCTGCGTTTTAAAGGCATTTTTTTTCCGATAAAATACTTTAAAGTCTCGGCTGCCAAACGCATTCAATACTCCTTAAACTCATAAACCTTTGAACTAATCTTTCAAGTCCCCCAGCGGGGGATTTAGGGGCTACTCCCTCACAAACCTCCCATACCACTCCATCCCCTCCACCTGCAACTTTACAAAATAAAAACCACCTGCAAGGCTCTGAACACGTAATGTTTTTGTAAAATCTTTTGCAGTGCTTTTGCCTTCTATGTGCATTACCTCATTGGCTAACGGTGTGTATATACTAAGTGTATAATTACCAAGCGGCACATTTTTAATTTTTATGTTTACTTCATTTGTTGCCGGGTTTGGAAAGTATTGCATTACACCCTCTCCTTTGGAGAGGGCCGGGGAGAGGACAGAAAGCGTATCACAAGGGCTGCCAACCAAAGGCTCTAAATCGTAGTTGATGTAGTTGGGGAAGGAAGCACCAATATAAAGCGGATGCTTAATGGAATGTTGCGTTAAATTACATGCAATACCTGACAAATCAGGCTTATTTATTACATGTTGATATTTTGTTCCCGATGCATTAATATAAATTTTATCATCCCCAGCTAAAAACATGGTGCCAAATTTTGTCGAGTCAACATCAAAATATCCGTCATATATCGCAACCGTATCACGCGTAATATTGAAGTCAACATCGGCTGTGTCGTATTGGTAGATTTCCGTATAATTGCCACGGTAAATTTTATTACCTTTTGGCGAAAAGCAAAAAATAGCACCCAAAAATTGCCATGAGGTATCTACTTGATTTGTATATGTAAACTGACCTGAACATCTATCGAAATCGAATAGTGTCAAATTGTTGTTCCAGGCAGTAGTTGCATATTTTGTACCTTGTCTATTGAATAATGAATTTGAAATACCACCACGATAAAGAGGTATATTTACATTTTGAAAATAAGGCCCATAAAACCCGGATGGGGTATATAGAAAAGTAATAAACGTGCTTGTATCAAAATCTTGAAGCACTATCCAATAATCCCTTCCATTGGCATGTTTTACAGCTTGTATGCCATCTCTGCACATTTCGTTATTGTACAATACATTATTGCGAGATACTAAGCCACCTAATCCATTATTCATAGTTTTATTTAACACTGTGTACCAGGCATTGTAACTTGTCCAAATCAACCAATTAATTGGAAACATAGTAAATTGCCAATCTTTATGAAACAATAATATTTCATTAGTATTGGATAAAGATGGTAAGAAAAATGCACCGTTTAAAAGTGGCTGACCATAAGGCCAGTTGTTGGTTATACTTGTATAATCTAAAGTATCAGTACCCGAGATCATTTCAAAATTTTTGTTTCCAATTCTATATCCATTTGAATAAAAAATTAATTGCCCTGTACTATCTGCAATAAGTGCAGAGACCGTTCCGAAAAGCAAATCGGCTGAGTCAATGTATTGAAAAACAGGGTTGCCAGTTTTAAAATTGCTCAGAACAAAATTAAACGTATCATTATATAATACATATCGACCATCAATGGCTAAATTATTCAAATACTGTTGGGCTTTTGATTCTCCAAACCAACACAATAATAGAAATAAAATAATTCTTTTCATTTTTAATTTACAAAGTTAAAGGGAAACCGTATTACCAGTTTCCCTTTATTTTGTTATTTTAGAATTACAAGTTTACCTGTTAATTCGACTTTATCGTTAATTAGTTTATAACGATATATACCATTTGCATACGTATTTGTTTGCAAAAGGTAATGGTGCTCTTCGTTTAATTTTATCTCTTGTATTTGCTTACCAAAACTATCAAATATCAAGAGCATGCTAAATTGGATATTTCCAAAATCAAAATTTACAACTTCATTACTTGGCACTGGATATACTTTTACTTGGCTGTTTTCGCTTTGTGCTTCTGTGTTATTGTTATTTGCTAATTTCATACTTACGCCCTGGCTCAAGCATACAGCTTGGTCATTGTAAATTATGTTCTCATCAAATAGTTCTACAATTGGCCTTGCCAAATACACAGCTGAGCCACCTATTAGTGGGCATTGCGTGGCCAATACACCCCCAACCCCCGCTGGGGGCTTGTCTTTGCTATGCTGGATTTTTGGTATCATATTGCTTTCGTTTTATTTGTCTTATTGTTTTTTCAATTTCATTGAGTGCATCAGTAATTCGATTAATGATTGTTTCATTTTTAAATCGGAGTTCGTTAATGCCCTTATCTTGTAAGCACTTGGTTCGTTCTTTATCATAAGTTGCTTGCATTTCATTCTGATGTATTTTCCCATCCAATTCGATACTCAATTTTATTTCATGACAATAAAAATCTAAAATAAAAATTGTCTAATGGATGTTGCCTTCTAAATTTCAAACCTTGCATTTGCTTGCCGGATAAATATGTCCATAAAATTGATTCTGCCTGTGTAGGCTCTTTGCGCATCTGTTGTGCAAATTCAAATTGAATTGGCTTTGCGCCTTTATACAAACTTTCAAAATTCAATTTATCCATGAGATACCATTTTTTTTGCAACTAAATAAGATAAACACACAATATGCCATCCGAGCTTTGGTAAGCCCCCAGCGGGGGTTGGGGGTGTTCAAGTCCCCCAGCGGGGGATTTAGGGGCTACTCCCTCACAAACCTCCCATACCACTCCATCCCCTCCACCTGCAACTTTACAAAATAAAAACCACCTGCAAGGCTCTGAACACGTAATGTTTTTGTAAAATCTTTTGCAGTGTTTTTGCTTTCTATGTGCATTACCTCATTGGCTAACGGTGAGTATATACTAAGTACATAATTACCAAGCGGCACATTGTTTATTTTTATGTTTACTTCATTTGTTGCCGGGTTTGGAAAGCATTGCATTACTCCCTCTCCTTTGGAGAGGGTTGGGGTGAGGAACGAAAGTGTATCACAAGGACTCCCCACAAGCGGCCCTAAGTCGTAGTTGATGTAGTTGGGGAAGGCTAAATCTAAAATCAGATTGTGATTTATTACATGTTGAACAACATTGCATGCTGTTCCGGCAGCATCCGGATTATTTATGACATGCTGATATTTTGTTCCAGAGGCATTGATATAAATTTTATCATCGGCTGCCAAATACATACCAGTAAATTTTGTTGAGTCCCCATCATAATATCCATCGTATATAGCAACCGTATCGCGCGAAATATTGAAATCTACATCGGCTGTATCGTATTGATAAATTTCTGTGTAATTGCCTCGGTAAATTTTATTCCCTTTTGCAGAAAAACAGAAAAAGAAGCCACCGTAAGAAATGCCTGTATCCACTTGGTTAGTAAAAGTAAATTGCCCACTACATCTGTCAAAATCAAATAACATCAAATTATTGTTCCACGAACAAGTTGCATATTTTGCACCTTGATAATTGAATATAGAATTATGCGACCCACATCTATATAATGGTATATTCATACTTTGAAAATACGGCCCATAAAAACCAGAAGGAGTATATAAAAATGTAATGAAAGTGCTTGTATCAAAGTCTTGTAGCACTATCCAATAGTCCCTGCCATTGGCATGTTTTACGGCTTGTATGCCATCTCTGCACATTTCGGTATTGTACAATACATTGTTTCGCGATACCAGCCCACCCAATCCATTATTTGCAGTTTTATCAAGTATAGTAAACCATGCATTATAGCTTGTAAAAATAAGGCAATTTAAAAAAGATATGAATTGCCAGTCTTTATGAAAAAGCAAAATTTCATTTGGATTCGACAAAGAAGGTAGAAAGAAGGCACCATTTAAGGTTGGTTGGCCAGAAGGCCAATTATTTGTTATGCTAGTGTAATCTAATGTATCAGTGCCGGGTATCATTTTAAAATTTTTGTTTCCAATTCTAAAGCCATTTGAATAAAAAATTAATTCGCCTGCACTATCAGCAATTAAGGCAGAAACGGTTCCCATTTGCAAATCAGAAGAATCGATATATTGATGAATAGGAGTGCTGGTTTGATAATCACTCAGTACAAAATTAAAGGTATCATTATATAAGAAGTAATTACCGTTAAAAGCAAGATTATTCATATATTTTTGCGAAAAACACAATTGGCTATACACTAAAACAATTATAAAAATAAAATTTTTAATAGTAAATCCGTTTTGCCCTCGCGCACCCCTGCCCCTAAAGGGTGCCAGCGCTCATTATCATTCTTTAGAAGATTTTTATTTGTTTGCATTTTTTCTTGCTTTAGTTTTATCTTCTCTACTATTGTTTGCAAAACAATTTCAATATTATTTTCAACATCTTCATTTGTAAAACGAATTACTTCTATGCCTATATTTTGTAATTCCTCTGTTCTTGCTTTATCTTTCTCAATTTGAAATTGATGATAATCCCCATCAATTTCAATAACAAGTTTCAAAGCATGACAATAGAAATCGGCAATAAAAATATCAATAGGATGCTGAGGTTTGAATCTTACACCAAGTTTATTTTCTTTAAGATTTTCCCACAATGTTTTTTCACTCACGGTCATACTGTTACGAAGCATTTGCGCTTTGATAAACAAATCCGGTGATGCATTATAAAACATTTTTCTTTCCATAATTCAGTTGTTAACCAGTGCGGTGGCGCCCTTTAGGGCCACGGGTGTGCGGTTGCTCCATTGCATTTATTGCGGCTGCGCCCTTTAGGGCCACGGGTGTGCGGCTGGCAAATTGCATTTATTGCGGCTGCGCCCTTTAGGGCCACGGGTGCGCTTTGCCGAATGGATGCTAAATTTGTTAACCATTCCCAATGCTCAACTTGCAAAACCTCACAACCTTGAACATTTAAAATGCCGACACTTTGGTCGGCATCACGACCGTGGTGTCGTGACCTTTGAACTACTCCCTCACAAACCTCCCATACCACTCCGTTCCCTCCACCTGCAACTTTACAAAATAAATACCACCTGCAAGGTTCTGCACATGTAATGTTTTTGTAAAATCTTTTGCAATGTTTTTATCTTCTATGTGCATTACCTCATTGGCTAACGGTGTGTATATACTAAGCACATAATTACCAAGCGGCACATTGTTTATTTTTATGTTTACTTCATTTGTTGCCGGGTTTGGAAAGCATTGCATTAAGCCCCCTTGTAGGGGGTTGGGGGTATTGGTGAGGACAGATAAAGTATCACACGGGCTCCCCACCAAAGGCCCTAAATCGTAGTTGATGTAGTTGGGGAAGGCTTTTCCCATTGGTACAGGATGTTTAAAGCTATGTTGTGTCACGTTACATGCAGTTCCTGTCATATCGGGTTTGTTAATCGCATGTATATAACCTTCAACGGAGCTAATATAAATTTTATCATCTGCCGCCAAGTACATAGTACCAAATTTAGTAGAGTCGCCATCAAAATAACCATCGTAAATGGCAACCGTATCGCGCGAAATATTAAAGTCAACATCGGCTGTATCGTATTGGTAAATTTTATCGCTGTTATCCATTCGATATATTTTGTTGCCTTTTGCCGAAAAGCAAAAGGCGAAACCAAGAAACATGAATGAAGTATCAACTCTATTTGTATATGTAAATTGACCAGTACATCGGTCAAAATCAAATAGCATTAGGTTATAATTCCATGACATAGTTAAATACTTATTGCCCTCTCTATTAAAAATTGCAGATGCTTGTCCTGCTCTATAGAGAGGTATATTCATATTTTGACAGTAAGGTCCATAAATACCTGTTGGTGTATATAAAAAAGTAATAAACGTGCTTGTATCATAATCTTGTAGCACAATCCAATAATCTCTACCATTGGCATGTTTTACAGCTTGAATTCCATCTCTGCACATTTCGTTATTATATAAAATATTATTGCGCGATACCAAACCACCCAAACCATTATTCATGGTTTTATCAAGCACAGTGTACCATGCATTATAACTCGTAAAAATAAGCCAATTTAAAAAAGAGTTAACTTGCCAATCTTTATGAAACAATAAAATTTCATTTGGATTTGACAATGATGGCAAGAAAAAAGCACCGTTTAAAAGTGGCTGACCATACGGCCAGTTGTTGGTTATACTTGTATAATCTAAAGTATCGGTACCGGGTATCATTTCAAAATTTTTGTTGCCAATTCTAAAGCCGTTTGTATAGAAAATTAATTCACCTAAGCTATCTGCAATAAGAGCCGAAACTGTTCCCATCAGCAAGTCGGAAGAATCCACATATTGATTAATAGGAGTACCAGTTTTATAATCAATAAGCACAAAATTGGAGTCGTTTCCCCAATATGCATACCCGTGGATTGCTAAATTATTTAAATACTTCTGCGAAAAACAAGCATGACTACAAAAAATATCAATAAAATAAAATAATTTTTCATTGTATGGTCGAATATAAATAGAGAAGTTGCCTTAACAACTTCTCTTTATTTTTATTTACTTTAATATTACAATTTTTCCGGATATTTCATGTGGCACACCAATTAACTTATAACGATAAATGCCATTTGCAATATCTGTGGTTGATAATTTGTATTCAATTTTGCTTTGCATTAATTCCAAACGTATTTCTTTATCAAAACTATCATAAATAATTAGTTTGAAATATGTGCCGTTCCCAAAGTCAAAATTGATTTCATCTTTTGCAGGGTTAGGATAAACTTTCACAGTTGTAACTACATTTTCAACTTTTGCTTGATTTTTCACTTTCATAATTACCCCTTGACTTATGCAAACTGCCTCATCGTTGTACATGATATTGTCATCAAACAACTCAACAATTGGTCTTGCCAAATACACAGCTGAGCCACCTATCAGGGGGCATTGCGTGGCCAATACACCCCCAACCCCCGCTGGGGGCTTGTCTTTGCTATGCTGGATTTTTGGTATCATATTGCTTTCGTTTTATTTGTCTTATTGTTTTTTCAATTTCATTGAGTGCATCAGTAATTCGATTAATGATTGTTTCATTTTTAAATCGGAGTTCGTTAATGCCCTTATCTTGTAAGCACTTGGTTCGTTCTTTATCATAAGTTGCTTGCATTTCATTCTGATGTATTTTCCCATCCAATTCGATACTCAATTTTATTTCATGACAATAAAAATCTAAAATAAAATTGTCTAATGGATGTTGCCTTCTAAATTTCAAACCTTGCATTTGCTTGCCGGATAAATATGTCCATAAAATTGATTCTGCCTGTGTAGGCTCTTTGCGCATCTGTTGTGCAAATTCAAATTGAATTGGCTTTGCGCCTTTATACAAACTTTCAAAATTCAATTTATCCATGAGATAACATTTTTTTTGCAACTAAATAAGATAAACACACAATATGCCATCCGAGCTTTGGTAAGCCCCCAGCGGGGGTTGGGGGTGTTCAAGTCCCCCAGCGGGGGATTTAGGGGCTACTCCCTCACAAACCTCCCATACCACACCATCCCCTCCACCTGCAACTTTACAAAATAAAAACCACTTGCAAGGTCATGCACACGTAATGTTTTTGTAAAATCTTTTGCAATGTTTTTATCTTCTATGTGCATTACCTCATTCGCTAACGGTGAGTATATACTAAGTGTATAATTACCAAGCGGCACATTGTTTATTTTTATGTTTACTTCATTTGTGGCAGGGTTTGGAAAGCATTGCATTAAGCCTCTCGCCTGAGGCGAGACCGGGGTGAGGACAGAAAGCGTATCACAAGGACTCCCCACAAGCGGCCCTAAATCGTAGTTGATGTAGTTCGGTGCGCTAGTCAAATACAGTGGCAGTTTTATCGCATGCTGAACAATGTTACAAGAAAGACCATTTAAGTCAGGCTTATTTATCACATGTATATAACCATTTACAGAACCATTGTATATTTTATCATCTTGTGCTAAATACATCCCACCAAATTTCGTGGAATCCATATCGTAATAACCATCGTATATAGCAACAGTATCGCGCGAAATATTGAAGTCAACATCGGCAGTATCGTATTGATAAATTTTGTCGCTATTATCCATACGATATATTTTGTTGCCACCAGCCGAAAAACAAAAGGCAAAGCCCAAATATTGCCATGTTGTATCAACTTGATTGTTGTAAGAAAACTGCCCAGTACATCTATCAAAATCAAATAACATTAAATTATTATTCCAGGCAGTTGTAGCATATTTTGTGCCTTGCCTATTGAATAATGCATTGGGTTGGCCTCCGCGATAAAGTGGAATATTCATATTTTGATAATAAGGCCCATAAAAGCCTATGGGAGTATATAAAAAAGTAATGAAATTACTTGTATCAAAATCTTGAAGCACTATCCAATAGTCCCTGCCATTTGCATGTTTAACCGCTTGTATGCCATCTCTGCATATTTCGGCATTGTAAAATAAATTGTTTCTTGACACCAAACCGCCCAATCCATTGTTCATTGTTTTATCTAACACGGTAAACCAAGTATTGTAACTAGTTCCAAAAACCCAGTTTGAAAATGAATAATTGCCCTGAAAATCATTATGAAATAATAATATTTCATTTGTATCTGATAATGAATTTAAGAAAAAGCCACTATTTATTCCATGTTGACCATAAGGGCAACTAATGCTAATGCTAGTATAATCTAAAGTGTCAGTTCCAGTTATCATGTCAAAATCTTTATTTCCAATACTACACCCATTCGTATAAAAAATTAATTGACCTGTACTATCAGCTATAAAAGCTGCAAAGCGACTCATTAGCAAATCTGATGAATCAATGTATTGATAAACAGGTGTGCCTGTTTTATAATCAGTTAATACAAAATTAGAATCATTATTCCAATATTGATTTCCATCAAAAGTAAGATTATTCAAATACTTTTGGGCCACTATTGCTGAAGAAGAAAAACTTAAAAATAAAAATAAAATAATTTTTTTCATTGCTATATATAAAAATATAAGGGAAACTGTGCTATCAGTTTCCCTTTTTAATATTTATTTTAAAATCACAATTTTACCCAAGTATTCATCATTATCGTTTATCAATTTATAACGATATATTCCGTTTGCATACAAGTTTGTATTTAAAATGTATTGCTGCTTTGCATTTAATTTTATCTCTTGTATTTGCTTACCAAAACTATCAAATATCAAGAGCATGCTAAATTGGATATTTCCAAAATCAAAATTTACAACTTCATTACTTGGTACTGGATATACTTTAACTTGGCTGTTTTCGCTTTGTGCTTCTGTGTTATTGTTATTCGCTAATTTCATATTTACACCTTGGCTCAAGCAAACCGCTTGGTCGTTGTAAACAATACTCTCATTATACAACTCTGCAATAGGGCGCGCCAAATACACTGCAGGGCCACCAATTAGTGGACACATGTTTGCAATGCTCGCGACTTCAATAATTTGTGTTGTGCTTAATTGAAAATGGTTTTTTGCAATGTGAGATAAATAAATATCATTTAACATACTTGCATTGTAGTCGAAAATTTCTTGGGCCATCATATTATTATTTAAAATTTTTGCTTCATCATACTTTTGGTTTTCTACAATTTGCTGCCCAATAATTATTGTTTCAATTTGCGTTTTTAAACTGTCAAGGGCTTTACTTAGATTCTTATTTTGCACCACCAAAATTAATTGAAGTAAGCTATCAGTTGTAGAATTAATTATACTATCATTTGTTCTCAGCTGCAACAACAATGCAATTTGTGCATTAGCAAGCGGATTAATTAAAATCTCATTGCTGTAAATTAATTCACCTACTTCACTTGTTTTATTTTTTACAGCGTTTGCAGTTCCTATGTCACTATTTTGTGCATCTAAAAAGTATTGTGCTACATCGCCATTTGCATTTTGTAAAGTAGGATTACTAAGTAATTTTTCAAAAAGTCTTTTCTTAGTATCATCACTCACTTGTGGATTAAATTCGGTAACAACCGTATCTCCATGTATTGCTCGCAATTCATCTTCATTAATAATGTTGCTATCATTTCCAATACGAAATGGAGATGCACAGTAAAAAGTTGAACAACTAAATGGTGTATTGCTGGGTGGTTGAAACCAAGCAAATAAACCAACACCCCCATTATTACTCGGAGTATAAGGCAATCCTGTTGGCGTAAATATTAGATTAAATATGCCAGGCGCCCCATCCAGCCAAGCCCCAAACTTAGGATACACATGTGTAAGATGCCACAAATTTCCTTTATCATGTTGCTGGCCAAAAATAGAAGATGCCAGCCTCAACCCCGCCCAATGCCTGTCAATTTGGTTGCCTTTAAAATCAGTATTTTGGCAGGCACCTGTAAAGTTAAAACCTACATCGGTATTGTCGCTGTGGTTGCAGCTTATTTTGTGGGGCCGCACCCGGGTCGCCTTGGTAGGTGTTGCCTTGCACCGTGTTACAATCAATAATGCAGCGAGGGCTGTTTTCAACTAATACACCATAGTCAAGCACGCCACTTGAGTGGTAAAATGTTGGGAACAACATATGTACCTCATTCTCATGCACCCATGCCCCTTGTATATTTTGCAACCAAATTCCTCTGCGGGCATCGTTCATGTATACTGTATTATCGTCTAATTCAATAGATGTGCCTAATACGTTACTAAAATTACGAATAAATATACCCGTGCGCATGGCATTATTATTTAGCAAATTATTCATCGTAATGTTATTGTTGTATGCTTTAAGGCTTTGATAGCATTCCAGCGCATTAATACCAATTACACTTATATCCATATTATTGTCATAAATGTTACATTGAGCATGAAAATAGTTAGACGCTGCCACACCAAACCTATTAAAACCGGTGCCTGTCATATGCAAGCCATACACATCTGCTTGCAATTCGTTTACATATACGGCCCTGTTGCAATTATAAAAGTCCATGCTATTTTGATTATTATCTCCATATATAAAGGCGCTGCTTCCTAAGCCGGTTGCAAAAACTCCTGTTGCATTATGATTAAATGGCGTACCTGTTGTAAGTACATCATAAGCAGCATCGCGTCTAATATCCTGAAAGCGGTTGTGCACGCTGGTTATATTACTATTGTATGATAGTATCCCGTTACTCATTAAGTTAAAATTATTAAAACCTGTGGTAGGGCTGCCTATGCTGCCAACAGCGATGTAGGCAACCTCATTCACCAATACGCCTGCAAATGGCTTAGCCCCCAATGCCGGGCTTTGCCCAAGATAAGGTGCTATCAATGGAGTTGCCCCTGCTTCAAAAGTATTACTTGTTACTGTGGCATTCACAGTTATCATGCTATTGTTTGGTGCTGCATACAAGGATACAAAGTTATTTTGAAATTCGTTGTTTTTTAGTGTAATATTACAAAAGTCCAACATTTGAACTGCATATTGTGCATCTTGAACGGTGCTGTTTACAACTACAACTTGCGAGCCGTGTTGTCCAATTATTCCATACCACATTTTTTCGCAACCGGCAAGCATTGTGCAATTATTAATATTCAGGTATCCTTGGTTGGTAACTACAATGCGTGCTGCCGGAGCCATTTTAATTAATGGGCAGGATGTAAAACTAAAACTATTGTCAACGGTAAACGTACCATTAATATAAACAGGGCCAAGTTGAGTGACATTGCCAAAAGCTAATGAGGATGAATTGACATCGGTTATGATTAATTCAGTTCCAATTTCCGCAGGTAGTGGTTCGCAGCAATCTTGTATGTAATAATAAGAGGTATAATCGCAACCGTATGCACTTAATGTAACTGTAACCGTGCCTCCGATGCCATTGGTACATACCACTGTAGCTGTGCCACCATTTGCTGTTAAGGTTGGCCCACCACTTATTGACCATGTATATACATAGTTGGGGTCATTTACATAATTGTCTATAGTGAGGTCAATGATTTGTAAGCCGCCAGCAGATTCATCACAGCCTGTATAACTTGACCCAGAAATAATTGGATTGGCTTCCGATAAGTCATAAATTACGGTTGAAATTGTTTTAGTACAACCATTAATATCTGTAACGGTACATGTATATGTTCCTGCTGATAAGGATGTTATTGGATTGGTGGTTTGTCCGTTGCTCCAAAGGAATGTGTATGTACCTAAATTATCCATGTTTAATTGTATAATGCCTCCACTTCCTGAGCAATCAGCGATAGACGAAGGCACAATTGAAAAATTTGGAAAACTTCCTACTACAACCGATTGCCCCATTTTACAACCATTAAAATCTGTTACAAGAACAGAATAAACTCCTGCCGGTAGCCCTGTTATTGTAGAAGTTGTTGCTCCATTACTCCATAAATATTGTAACTGGCCAGTTCCTGTTGCATTTGCAGTTAAACTACCAGTAGCTTGACCTGAGCAAGACTTTGTGCTAGTAACATTTAAACTAATTGGAGGAAAGTTAGCAACAATAACCGAAGACGTAAAAGTACTATTGCACCCATATGTTACTGTAACTGTATAAGTACCTGGAACATATACTACAGTAGAGGATGTAGTATTACCATTAGACCATAAATAGGAGCAAAATCCAGATGGTGCATTTAAATTAACTGGCAGGCTGGTGCATATTTTTTCCCAATCCACATTATTTATAAAAAACGGAACCGAGCCAATTGCATCATTCATATTAAAGCCATCAATTTGATCTGAGGAGGCTACATTATCAGTTAGAATCAGTCCTAAAGGATGAGTATTCACTGCTTGCGATATATTAGTGCCAAAGTTAGGATTGTAGATGGGAGTAGTATTAATATCAGTTATTCTGGCAAGGGTGTTATCAAATCTTAGGTAGATGTTTCCATCACGTGCAAGTTCAAGAGTACTCCATTGATTGTCTATGGTATTGTTAGGAATGATGTTTTCTGTAACTGAATTTAATCCGCTTGCCAAATCCAAATAATATAAAGAGGGCTGGTTACCATTAAAAGTATTTGCAGTTAAAAATAACCTGCTACCATCATTATTAAATTCAAGTCCCATTGGCACAATTAGCGGCCCACCAGGAAGTGCGTTTGAATTAGCCATTTCATAACCTACATGAAAATTAGTTGGTGTTGAATAAGGAGGCGCAGCCCCGAAATTGAAATCAGCGATTAATATGCGCACATCATTAATATTATCGGGGCCATTTTGACCTTTTGGCCAAACAACCGCATATCGGATATTTCCATTTGGAAGATCTACACATTCTGACTCTGGGCTATAATTAAACCACTCGGCCAAAAAATTGAAATTGTTACAATGCAACTCGCCAATATGTGTAAAGCCGTTTGTATTTAATTCGTAAAAAGAAATTTGTTGCTCGTTATGTAAAATCACGATATAATGTGTATAGGGAGCATACCTGATATTACTAATTGCAACACCGGTGGCGTATGCAGATGGCACAACGGGAGCATTGCCTACTTTGTCAAAGTTACTAAAATCAAATGGTCCGGACCAGTAGTTGTTGCATGGTTCAAAATAGTAATACCATCCACCACCAATTATGTAAAACCTATCACAGTATCCCGGAATTGGCACTATCCCAATCTCCGACATGTTTAGAAATCTCTGCTCAACATGTCCACCTTGACCAATTACAGCATTAAAATTAAAAAACAAATTGCCGTTTTCATCAAATACGCCTTCTTCGTTCACAAAAAACCATAGCGTGCCGTCAGCTTTATGCATGCAATTATAAAACCTGTCAACAGTTGATGATGGGTTTCCATTATCATAAAGGGAATTAATTAAGGTAGCGGAGTTTGGGGTAAAATTTATTGAATTACCATTTGGAAGCGACCAATGCTGTAGTTGTTGTGCAAAAATATTTGTATTGAAAAATAAAAATAAACATGCTAACTTTATTAATTTTTCAAACTGTGCTGTGCTGTGCTGTGCTGTGCTGTGCTGTGCTGTGCTGTGCTGTGCTGTGCTGTGCTGTGCTGTGCTGTGCTGTGCTGCGCTGTGCTGTGCTGCTTTAAGTTGTCCGGTGGTATTCCACACACCTAACACTGATTTTAAATTTTGTGTGCTCATAGTTTTTGTATTTAATAATAAGACTTAATAACTCGCATAATTAAAAATATCTTGAACAGTGGGTAAATCAAAAATAAAAGCAACACTTGGCAGCGTTGAGAAGCATGATAATAAAATCAAACGAGTTTACTTCTCGATGCAGAAAGATTTTTTCAAAAAGAAGTACAGATTTTTTCAAAGAGCGTAATGCAAATATATATTATTTTTAATGCAACCAAATTTTTATTGCTAAATATTTTCCATCATCAAAAAAATTTCAATTGGTAATGCAAAAGATTTATAAAGGTACATTTTCCCTTACCCATTAGTTTCTTAGTTAATTTAACTCCCTTTCATCAATCATATTTTCATTAACTTTCCTTTTTCCAATAAAATATTGCAGTGGTAATAAATGGATATGACCAATGCTGCTAAAAGGCAAATGCGACTTCTGTCAGGACTAATTGGAATCAATTTTTAACCTAACGGCACTATTGTTTTTGTCCTGTGTTGTAGTAAAAAAGACTGGCACAAATTCAAAAACCACAAACTATATCTCCAATACAACCGGTATTTTTTATACTGAATTAATTTACGCTTCTTTGCAATTAAATAAATCAAACAGGATGAAAACCGCACTCATCACCGGAGTTACAGGGCAAGATGGCGCATACCTTGCCGAGTTTTTGCTGCAAAAAGGATACATGGTTCATGGTATTAAACGCAGGAGCTCCTTATTCAATACAGAGCGTATAGACCACCTATATCAAGACTTTCATAAGAAAGATGTGCACTTTAAATTGCACTATGGTGACCTTACCGATAGCACCAATATTATACGCATTGTGCAAGAGGTACAACCCGATGAGATTTACAACCTTGGCGCAATGTCGCATGTAAAAGTGAGTTTTGAAACACCTGAGTACACGGCCAATGCCGATGGCATTGGCGCCCTGCGCGTACTTGAAGCTGTACGCATGCTTAACCTAACCGATAAGACCAAAGTATATCAGGCCTCCACTTCGGAGTTGTATGGCTTGGTTCAAGAAATTCCACAAAAAGAAACTACTCCTTTTTACCCTCGTTCACCTTATGCTGTGGCTAAGTTGTATGCTTACTGGATTATGAAAAATTATCGCGAAGCATATAACATGTTTACTGTAAATGGTATCCTGTTTAACCACGAGTCGCCTTTACGTGGCGAAACATTTGTTACGCGCAAAATAACTCGTGCCGTGGCACGCATAGCCCTTGGGCTTGAGCAAAAAGTGTATATGGGTAACATTGATGCCAAACGCGACTGGGGACATGCACGCGACTATGTAGAAGCCATGTGGATGATGCTACAACAAGATACTCCCGATGACTATGTAGTGGCAACAGGCACTACAACCAGTGTGCGCGATTTTATACGCATGGCCTTTGGTGAGGTTGGAATAGAAATACGTTTTGAAGGTAAAGATGAAAACGAAAAAGCATATGTAGTTAAATGTAACAAAGCCGAATATCAATTGCCCCAAGGGCAATTAGTTATGGAAATAGATAAACGCTACTATCGCCCAACCGAAGTGGACCTATTGATTGGTGACCCCACTAAAACAAAACAAAAACTAGGTTGGGAACCACGATATACGCTAGCAGAATTGGTAGGTGAAATGGTGGCTTCAGATGTTTCATTATTCAGCCGCGATAAGTATTTGAAAGAAGGTGGACATAATGTAATTAATTATCACGAGACGTGATAACCGATGAATCAACCCATGTTGTTCATCACTTTTTTTATTGCAGCCTTTTAATTCCTGATAAAATTTATTGAGCATACGCGCAGTAGGTTAACCCACTGCATTTACTGTTTTACAAAAGTCCTTTTTAGTTTTTCATCACCTGTGCTCAATATCAGTGTGTACAGGCCATTCTGCAGGTTTTCTATAAGCAAATTATAATTTAACAATCCGGGTTCAAGCATCTCCATCTTGCACTGTGTTCCCTTTGAATCGTACACTTCGAGTATTGCCTTTTGTAGTAAAACATGGTTCCACGTAATTGATAACGATGATTGTGCAGGGTTTGGCGAAATAGACAATGCTCCAAAAACACTTGCGTTTTCTCCAATTGCGGTTGCTATTAAGTCGCTCGCACTTGCACAGTCATTTGTATCGGTTATGATAACATAATAGGGTCCATTTTGCGTATAGTAATAATAAGGCAAGGTTGCATTTGGTATAGGCTGACCATTAAAATACCATTGGTAGGTAACTCCTGACGAGCTATACATAGTATCGTTACTTACCGTTATGGTCGGCTTTGGAGGATTAGCAACCACGTTAATAAATGCATTTTTAATTGCTACACTTTGCCCATTGGCATTGGTAGCTGTTAACGTAACCGTATACGTTCCATAATTATTAAAACAAATGTTAGTAGGATTTTGCAAAACCGAAGTATCGGGTTGCGCGCCCGTAAATTGCCAATACCATGTAGTTGGGCTGTTAAGCGACATATCATTAAAATCGATACACGATTTTTCGCAAAGGATGGTATCGCTGCTGCTAAAGTTTGCAATGGGTGCCGCACTTTGTGGTGCACATGCAATGTAACATGCGGTATCAATTTCAAATTTCCAAACATCGTTAAAGTTTAATCCACCATAAATAAAAAATCGCCCAAGCGAATCGATAAATGCGAGGCCACCTCCACGCCCGGGAGGATAGCTTAGCGGACTTGCCACACCTTTGGTTCCCCAAATACCGGTACCTGCGGCAGGCCCACGTACGTAACTAAACTTTGCAGAGTCGGGATAATAGATCCAGACATCGCTACAATTGCCGCTTCCCCCGCTTGTCCATCCACCAAAAATCCAAAAATTACCACATGCATCTGTTGCACACGCTTTATTTTCGTTGCGGCAGTATGGCGTAAAAGTATTGGTGAGGGCGCAACTTGCAGGAGGCGCTGATATTTGGTTTACATTGCTGCTGCCTGCAACCCATGTCCAGTTGTTGGTAAGGCTGTTATATTCCCACAAGTCGCTAAACATTCCATTAGCTCCTGAGCCTCCGAAAAAATAAAATTTCAACTTATCGGCCGATATGCTTTTTTGGTAACAATTTCTGGCACGAGGCAAGTTAGTTGTTGCCGAAACGCCTTTCGTTCCATAGCTGAACAGGGTGCTGTTATTAATCGTATCTCCTTTCATCCATGTCCATTCATTGGTATTGTGATTATATCGGAACAAATCATTTTGTGGACCGCCAATTCCTACCTGCCCACCAAACACCCATAAATCGCCAAACGCATCTACCCAGCTTGCGTTACACTCAGTACGCACACCCGGTTCATTAGTTGTGCTTGGTACTCCCTGCACACCATACACCGGAAACTTTTGACTAAAACTGCCACGCATATAGGTCCACTCAAGTGTTGCTGTATCAAGTCGGAACATATCACTACCACCGGCAAGACCACCCATTACCCAAAATCCACCATTTTGATCGACCCAAGTTACAGAGCCTATTTGTCTTTTGCCGGGCGAGTTAAATGGCGATGGCACTCCCATCGCTCCAAAAACAATGGCATTACTATACCTCTTTCTCATTCTCCATAAATTGGTATACGGATTATATTGCCACAAGGCAACCGAATCCCAATTTACATCACCATCCATTACCCACAAACACTTGTCCTTATCTTGCCAGTAACTTGCCTCGTAGCGCATACCGGGCACATTGGCGGGGTCATAGGTATCGTAAGTAGCATATACATCTGCAGTGGTTAATGTTGAATTACCATGTACCCATGTCCATATACCTCCCTGCGAGTAGCATAGTAGGCAAGTGAACATAGCACCCATAAATAGAATAGATTTTCTCATGATTGATAAACTTTAATTTTTGAATAGCTAAATGTAGAAAAATTATCGCTGATGATTACTATGAAATAGAAATTTGTAAGATTTTCCTTTTTACCTTGCACAAAAAAACATTTATATGTTATCCAAAGTCACGCTTGATTTTCTTGTTAAGTTAAAGAAAAATAATAATCGCGAATGGTTTGAAAAAAACAAACCCACGTTTTTATTAATGAAGTCGGAAGTAGAATCACTTATGGAAGAAGTGCTTAAGGCATGCTCCAAAACTGATGCTTCGTTAAAAGATATTGATTCGAAAAAAACCGTGTTTCGTATATACCGCGATGTTCGTTTTAGTAAAGATAAATCGCCTTACAAATCACATATGGGTGCCATTATAAGCAAGGGTGGCAAGGAAAACAAAACTACAGGATTTTATATACATATTGAACCCGGAGGTTCATTTATGGCCGCAGGTGCGTGGCAACCAGATGCTCCACTGCTAAAAAAAATAAGACAGGAAATAGATTACAATACAACTGATTTCAAAAAAATTATCGCAAATAAAAAATTCCAAAATTATTGGGGCGAGCTTGAAAATCATCGCTTAAGCAATCCTCCTAAGGGTTACGATAAATCACATCCTGATATTGAGTTGCTAAAGTTAACCTCATATATTTTTTCTCACAAGATTAATGATGCTCAACTTACCGGTAAAACACTTGTTAAAGAAATTGCTGACGGGTACAAGATTATCACTCCCTTTTTACAATTCATTAATACCGCATTGGAATAGTTTTAATTGGTGAACAAAAAAAATTATTACTTACTAATTTGCTTGTTGTTTTGTAGCGTTATCCTGCAAGGACAATCCCTATCGAGCGTACTAAAAAAACGCCCATCGGTATATGGTGGATTTGAGTCGCGCAATAGTTTCGTACAAGGAGCAACAGCTGACCTTTCAGGGCTCAAGGTGGGCTTATCTTTTGATAATACGATTAAATTCTCTTTTGCCAGGTATAAGTTGATCTCCGATATCGTAGAAGTAAAAAAAGTAAGACTCGCTAATCTGCAGGATACCTTGGTACGTGCTAATTTACAACTATTGTATTACGCTCCCGGTGTTGAATATATAATTTATAAAAAAGACCCCTGGCAGGTTTCGATACCTGTTGAAATTGGAATTGGCAAATCATACTTTACTTACTTTGTAAGTAAAGGAAAAAAAGACCGCGCTTTTGAAAGTGGAATATTGTTGATAGAGCCTGGCATAAGCGGGCATTATAAAGTAATGCGGTGGGTAGGCGTAGGATTTGGCATTGGCTACAGGGCCATGTTAAAAAACAATCCCGATATAGATACACGCGTAAGCAACTTTACGTTCTCGATAGGTGTAAAATTATTTTTTAGCGAGATTATCGACAGTATTTGGCCTCGCGAAATAAAAGTAAGTAAATAAAAAAGCCGCTCAGTTGGAGCGGCCTTTTTTATATTATATTACCTAATAACTATTGCTTAAAGGTTAATGAGTTTACCACCGTTCCTTTGCTTCCATTCATCTTATAAATTACACCAATCAATTTCAGGTGATCTTTTTTCCAAGCTGAATTAATTGCAAACTTATGTGTTGTGCTGAACTTTTGTCCTGCCGTAACTGCAATACTATTGTTAAGCTTGGCACCTGTGTAGGTAGTAGCATTACATGCGCGAGCAAGATTGCGGTGCTCATAGTTGCTAACAACACCAGTACCTGTAGATTGCGAGGCAATAATTTCATCCTCTACTACATACAAAGCCAGGCGGAAATCGCCACTAGCCTGCGCAGTAAAAAACTTAACTGTTGACTCGGCAACAATGGTATCTCCAACAATTGACATTCCCAGGTTAAGACCGGCATCCACCGTGCCTGTGGCAAATGCATCTGCCTTCGTTTTTACCCAATTTACATTATAAGATATGGTAGCTGAAACACCACCACCGCCAAACATTTCGGTTTCGTTTACAAAAAATGTTGGTACTCCTGAAACATTAAATGCAGAATTCATGCTATTATACGGTGTGCCAAAATTCATGCTGCTAGGTTGAGAAGAGCCATAAACTTTCATTAAAGAAATTTTCGAGTTCTCTAACACAATACAACTGTCAAAACTTGGGCCGCCATAGCTTCCGCAAGGAGGGCACCATGTTTCAGAAAAATCAAATAAAATGGCACGTTTCTTTTGTTCAATTGCAATCATGCTTAATGGAACCGAAACTGCACGCGAAGTACTATTAGTACAGCTACTCTCAGAACCAGTAATTGTTAGCGACACATTCTTGGTACCGCTTTTGGTAAATGCCTTAACAACACTTGCACCGCTGCCGGTAGTTCCATCACCAAAATTCCATGCATAAGCAGTTACATCACCCGATGAGGTGCTCGTAAATGTTACTTTGCCATTAATAGAATCGTACGTAGTAGAAAAGCCGGCAGTTATTTCGCATTTGTCTTTTTTACGACATGCAGATAATACCAGCATAAACATTGCTGAGTAAAGAAGAATTTTTTTCATTAATATTTTGCTTTAAAAATTAAGACTGCTAAGTAATAAATAATTCACTCAAAACCATAGTTTTTAAAAAAATAAAGGTTGTACAAGTTAATGCAGGGTTAGACGTATATTTACAGCAAAAGTTTCATGGTGCACATTTTACTTACTACGCTTAATGCCAAATATATTCATACCAATCTGGCTATTAGGCTGCTATATCAGCTAAACAGGCATTATAAGGGTCTGGAATGGAAGGAATATGCAATCAAATTACCTGTAGATGAAATTGCTGAAGCTTGTAAGCACTACGACCTGGTAGCCTTTAGCTGTTATATTTGGAATATTACCCAAACACTGGAGGTTGCTGCCAAGCTTAAGAAACTTAACCCGGCCATAAAAATACTATTGGGTGGCCCAGAGGTTAGCTATGAATTTAATGCTGTTTTGTTACGACCTTGCATTGATTATATCATAGTAGGAGAAGGCGAAATTCCTTTTTCGCTGTTTCTAAAAAATCAACTCAACCCGGAAAATATTCCCGGACTGGCTTATAAAAAAAACGAAGAAATAGTTTTTTTTCCGGAGTCAACCATTTTTGATTTATGTAACTATGACCATATACTTCCATATCAATATGATGATATGGAGGCATTAAAACATAAAATACTTTATATTGAAACATCGCGTGGGTGTCCTTACAAATGCGAATTTTGCCTGGCAAGCCTTGACAATAAAGTTCGCCAACTATCAATGGATAGTATTAAGCGTAACCTCCTCTTCCTGATGGAGCATGGCCGGGTGATAAAATTTCTTGACCGAACGTTTAACGTTAAAAAAGATTTTACTATTGAGATTTTTAAATTTATTCTTGACCATAGAAAGCCCGGCAATATTTTTCAATTTGAAATTACGGCAGATATTGTACACCCCGAAATAATCGAATTTATAAATGCTCAAGTACCACCGGGTGTGTTTCGTTTTGAAATAGGCATACAAACCGTGAATCAAAAAGCAAACCTTGCGGTTAGCCGCAAGCAAAATTTTGAAAAGACCAAAACAGTAATCCTGCAATTGCAGGATAAAATAGAGATGCACCTTGACTTGATAGTTGGTTTGCCACATGACTATTGGGAAGATATAAAGCACAGCATTAATGAGGTGATGGCAATACAACCACCTGAACTGCAATTGGGATTTTTAAAATTTTTAAAAGGCACACCGGTGCGCATGAAAGCTACTGAGCATGGTTTTGCCTTTGATGAAAATCCCCCTTACCAATTAATAGAAAGTAACTTCTTGTCGAAAAACGAATTGTTACAATTAACCCAGCTTGAGCATGCACTCGAAATATACTGGAATAAGAAAAGGGCGATTAATACATTAAAATATGTTTGCAAAAACTATGATGTTTTTGATTTTTTGCTTGGATTAGGAAAGCTGTTTGTATCACAACTTGGAAATCATGGTCATCAATTAGGGGATATTTATAAGGTTCTAAATGACTTTGTTTTTGCCTATAACGACAACATACTGCATCAACTTGTTGCAATAGATTATTACCTAAATCATAAAGTGCGACCTGGTGCAGCCTATGGAAATTTTGCTGACAAGCAAAATCAAGAAAGAATAATAAACGAACAGAAACTGAACGTACATCGTTACCGTTACATCTTTCTGCAACTTGATTTTAACTTCGTGATTTATAAAACTGAAAACAGAACAGATACAGAAGGAGAAATTATAATTCTCAAATTTGATGGGAAAGGTTATCCTGAAGTAATTTCTACAAAGGCAGAAGCAATATTGCCTATTGCAAGCAACAATTAAAACTTGCTATTACTATTTCCTACTCCGTACTCGCTGAGCAGATAAATTAATGACGCCAATGCAGCAGCACCTAAATGCAACTCGCGTTTATTAACTTTATCAAAAGTATCGGCCGCGGTATGATGCAAATCGAAGTATCGCTGCGAGTCGGGTGATAAACCAATCATGAGGGTTCCCTGATCACGCAAATGATTGATATCGGCACCACCACCCTCTCCTTCCCAATCATAAAGTTGGTATTTTGGAAAAAGTTCTTTCCACAATCGCACTTGATGTGCTTTGATGCTATCATTACTAAACGTGAAGCCGAGTGGTGTAAAGCCACCTGCATCGGTTTCAATGGCTGCTATATTTTTTTCTTTATTCAGTTTAGCAAGTTCTGCGTACTTGGCTCCACCGCGCCCACCATTCTCTTCATTCATAAAGAGTACACAGCGTATGGTACGCTTCGGATTCAGTGTTAATGCCCTAAATATTCGCAATGCTTCTATTGATTGTACCACCCCGGCACCATCATCATGTGCTCCATGACCAACATCCCATGAGTCGAGGTGACCACCAACTACAATTATCTCATCCGGAAATTCGCTTCCTCTTATTTCGCCAATTACATTGTATGATTTTACATCGGGTTGCATTTCGCAATTTTGCTCAAAAAAGAATTGCACATCTTCGTCAGGTTGCTTATCATGCATGGCGGCTTCTAACCTATCTGCTGCAAGGGTGCTTATGGCACAAGCCGGAATTTTTTCAACATCTTCTTCGTATCCCATGCTTCCGGTATGTGGGTAATCATCGGTACTTGAGCCTACACTGCGCACCACAACTCCCAGTGCCCCTTTTTTTGCAGCTGTGGCAGCTCCTGCCCAGCGCTGCCCAACACAATGTCCATAGCTTACAAAAGTGCGTATGTTCTTTTGATCCATTTTACCATTAATAAACACAATACGACCGCGGCACTCAGCCATGCCTGCATTTTTCAACTCATCCAGGCTGTTAAACATTACCACAGGCGCTTTGAGCCCTCCTGCTGGGGTTGCAATGCTTCCTCCCAAAGCCAGAATGGCGCATGGTTGCTTTTCTGTATCGGTTACCATATACGCTGTCTCGCTCTTGCCGCGCACCCAATGTGGTACCATGCATTCTTGTTTAAATACACGGTCGAACGTTTGTTGCTGCATCAAGCTATCAGCCCATGCTACTGCCTTGGCAGCTTGTGGCGATCCGCTTATACGATGGCCAATATCATAACATAGCTGGCTCAGCCAGTCATATGCTTTGCCATTTACAAGAGCTTCGTTATAGATACTTCTTATTACAGAAGAATCCTTGACTTGCGCCTGTATGTTACTTGATAAAAAGAGGAATATAATGATGAGGTATTTCTTAAGCATTGAATTTTTATTTTGATGGATAAAGGTAAAATTTAAAATCTAAAAACAAGAAAGTCATTAACGTTTCCTTATGAACTAATACGATTTACCTGCAACTGTATATAAATGCAAATTGAGTTGTTATGCTATCATATTGGATATGATAGCTGGAGCAACCAACATGAATATTTTAATCAACCTAAAAAATAATGCAATTGCCTTATCCCTTTGCAATAGCATTGTTTACCATGGCTAATATTTCACCTTCAAGAATTGCCACTTGCTTTTCGGCTTCAGTAGCCTTTGTAAACATCTCTTGTTTAAATGTTTCATCTTTCAATGTGGCAGCATTAATTTTCACATTAAGCACAGCACCCATCACGGCAGCACGAGCGCACAGTGCACCAACACCTGCATCGCTTACACTGTTTTGATTTCCATTTGCAGCAACATGTTTCAATAAAGGAAAACATTGCAAAGCTGCGTTCATGGTTTGATACGGAATCAAAGTAGCGTATTTGGTGGCTGCTTGTATTGCTTGGGTTCGGGCCTTTCTTTCTTCATCCGTATTCTTAGGAAGTTTAAAGGCATTCATTATTCCATTAAAAGCAGCAGTGTCTTCGTTTACCAAGTGTAATAATTGATTTTTTAATTCTTGTCCCTTCGCTGCCCAATCAGAAAATTCCTTCCATCTATCTTCCCAACCTGACTTGGATGCCGACAGATTTGCAACCATTGCTCCTAATGCAGCACCTAACGCACCACAATAAGCACTTATGCTGCCACCACCCGGGGCAGGTGACTCCGATGCGGTTTCGTCAGCAAATCGTTCGAGGGTCATGCCTATTAACGGTAACGTTATACCATCCTGCATTACATATTCAATAATTTTTTTCTTAGGGTCGAAAGGTGCCAGTTCATCAAGTCCCATTGACTTTACTGCTATGTGTATGAGTTCGCTATTGCTTACTCCACTCGATAGTTTTTGCTTTTCGAGAAAATATTTTCCTGCATCGAGCATGGCACTTAGTGGAACCAGGCCCACCAATTCGCTTCCCGTAACACGATACCCACGCTTGTATGCACTTTCAGCACATTCATCAAAAACCTTATGCAAGGGAGTTTCTTTAAACTGAGTAATATTGATAGAAACTTGTGCAATACCATACTCCTCTATATACCATCCTATTGCTTTCACTCCCTTTAAGGTTCCGGGAATACGTATTTCATTCCCATTGGCATCCATCACCTTGTTGCCTTGCTCATCCTTTTTTATTCGTCCCGCTTCTCGTATATCAAATGCAATGCTATTAGCTCTTTTTACTGACTTCGAATTTATATTTACATTATAGGCAATTAAAAAATCACGCGCACCAATTACTGTTGCACCATGCTTTGGCGGCAATCTATCAGGGCCAAAATCAGGCTTCCATTCCGGTAATTTTATTTTTTCGGCAAATCCTTCGTATTCGCCTGATCGTATTATCGATAAATTGCTTCGCAATTTATCTGGCTGTGCTTCTTCGTAAAGATATACAGGGATGTGTAACTCATTGCCTACACGTTCTGCTAATTTCTTACTCCATGCAGCAGTATCTTCCAAGGTAATATTTGATACAGGGATAAAAGGGCAAACATCGGTGGCTCCCATGCGCGGGTGTTCACCTTTGTGTGAGGTCATATCTATTAATTCTGCGGCCCTGGCAATTCCCCTAAAAGCTGCTTCGACCACAGCCTTAGGCTCGCCTACAAAAGTAACCACGGTACGATTGGTGGCTTTTCCTGGATCTACATCCAAAAGTTTGATTCCTTCAACACTTTCTATTGCGCTGGTTATCTCTTTTATAGTTGCAAGGTTATTTCCTTCACTAAAATTGGGTACACATTCGATAAGCTGTTTCATTTTCAAAAAATAAAAATTAAGGCCACAAAGAAAAAGGAAATTATCAGTTGGTGGGCGAAACTTTAATGCAAAAAAAAACCTCTGCAATTGCAGAGGCTTTTAATTTATTGTTTGCTAAAATTACTTAACAATCATTTTGTTTGTAACCTGACCATCGCCCATTTTAACTACGTAGTAGTAAACACCGGCAAGCAAGTTAGTTGCATCTAAGGTAAGCGTGTGATTTCCAGCATTCATTCTCTCATACGTTTTAGTAGAAACTACACTTCCTAACATATTGGTAATTTCAACAGTTACATCACCCGTAGTTTTTGTTGATAATGTAAATGTAGAAACTCCACTGAATGGGTTTGGCATATTTTGCGAAACGCTAAAACGAGTTTGGCTCTTAATTTCGTTTATACCAACCAGATCAGAAACTGGTATAGAAGCAACAACGATATCGTTAAGATTAGCAGAAGGGTCGTTATTAGCAATATCGCATGCACCTGCAGCCAACGAGTGGCCAGGAGCATAGTCACGCTGATAAACCATATAAACGTTGGCATCAACCATAGTAGATAAAGAAGGGAATGCGCCTTCAGATAAACTTGAATCAACAAAACCAGAGTTGGTCATTACATTATAGCCTATACCCCAAGTCATTCCACCATCAGAAGAAGATGAAATGAATGTTTGATAATGCGATTTTTTGTATAAGGTAGTATCAGCTAATTCATTGATAGCCTGATATCCTAAGAATACATTGCTACCAGAAACAGCCAACGTAGGAATACATGCAAGACCCATGTTACCGTAGCGACCCCAGTTTAAGTCATTGGCATCGCAGCTTGCATCTAATTCAGTAGCTGCATCAATGAAACCATTACCATTCCAATCATCTGACTGCGCAGCTAAAACTGGTGCAGACATTCCTTCTTTCCAATAGTTGATACCATTTGTACTTAAGAAAACATTGAAAGAAGTATTACCTGGAGTTGGATCATCATCTAAAATACGCATTAACCCCCAAGCTACATGTACCATACCACTTCCATCAATAACGCAATGAACATCGCCACCTGTTGATAATACCGTATCAGCTACGCCATCACCGTTAGTATCGCTAATGCCACCATCAGGATTGAAATATCCTTGTGTTCCAAAGTTAGAAGTCAAAATAGTTTTTACCCAAGTGTCGCCATTGTCAGTAGACTTAAACAGAACGATATCGGTATTAGGGTCACCAACTACAACGGCTACGGTAGTGCCACTTGCAGCAATATAATAATTATCGCCACCAAATAGGGCTGGGTAACTAGCATCATCAAGTCCTGGTATTTGAGTTCTTAAAACTCCCCAAGTAGCACCTTCGTCTGTAGAGCGAGAATAAACAATACCACCACCAACGTTGGCAACATCATTTTTATTTACAATAAAGTGGATAGTTTTTCCATCAGTTCCACCTACAGCAACACGTGCCCATGTATCAGAGTTTGGTCCACCAGTATTGTCAATTTCAGCCCAAGTACCACTTCCTTTTGTAGGACGGCTGCAATTAAGAACGCTAGTAGTAGTGCTTGAGTGAGCCATGCTTCCTTCCATACCAGTTGAAGTAGTGTAAAGGTTAACAAATCCAGTACGGCTTGCTGGCTCAATGCGGGCTGTTGGCGCTGCACCCCAGGCCGAACCATCCCAATAATTGTAACCTGTACCACGTTGAGCACTGGCACCACCATCAGGTATGATTGTCCAAGTAACATTCATGGTTCCATCGCTGTGCTTCATGATGCGTGGATAGGAAGTTGCATTGGTTTGCAAATCATAATCGGTATTACCGGCTATAGCTTCTGTAACAGCAAACACTCCAGGGGCATAGCCACCACCCTTAGGCACATTAATCGTGTTTGGATTTTGACTTTGATAAGGAGCCTGATTGTCAGAAGGCTTAATTGCAGGCATTACCTTATGTGCCTTAATTGGTAACGCCACTGGCGTACCTTGTTTAACTTGTGCATTGGCAAATAATACGATGCCAGATGCAATTAATGTAAGTACTTGTTTTTTCATCTTTTTTAAATAAATGTTATGAATTTGAGATTTGTTCCAAAAGTATTGCATTTTTTGGAATTCAAAAAACCACTCGTGTTAATTTTACATTTTTTATACCTTTTATAGGCTAACAGCCTATAATTCAGGGTGAAAATATGATGCTAGAGGTCATTGGCCTTTGTTTACTTAGTAATTTCTTAGAAAATTATGTTTACCAAACTCTTTCTTGATTCATGAATTAAACTAATTCATGAAACAATTAATAGACCTGGGCGATGTAATCTATAATCGGCAGATTAAGTTTTTAGCATATCTTCGTACGCGTTTTTTTAATGCTAATTAATATCAATATAAGATTTCATAATATAATTGCCTTGTTGGCTATTATGTGTTTAGCATCAATACAAGGCTACTCACAAAATGCGAGAAGTGTTACTGGCATGGTGGTAGATGCAAAAAGTGACTCACCTATTCCATTTTGTGCAATTGCTCTAGTAAATAATGATAACAAAATTGAAAAATCGGTTGTGGCTGATGAGACCGGTAAATTTCAAATTTTTCATCGGCTTGAAAATTTTCGACTTGTAATAAAAGCCCTTGGCTATGTTACCGACACGTCAAAAACAATTCAAGCTTTGGCAGTTGGCGTTACCGATGCCGGTAAGTTTTCTTTAATGCCAACCAATGTTAATCTGAAAGAAGTAGAAGTTTCGGGCGATAAAAATTATGCGCAGGTGAGCCTTGATCGTAAGGTGTTTAATGTAGGCAAAGATATTACAGCAACAGGTGGAACGCTTGCCGATGTACTGAAACAAATTCCGGGGCTTGCCATTAACGAAGACAACCGAATGAATATGCGTGGTAGTGATAATATGCAAATATTAGTAGATGGCCGCAACTCGGCAATGCTTAGTGGAGAAAATCAAAATGCCATGGATCAGATTCCGGCAGCTGCAATTGAACGCATCGAAATCATTACCAATCCATCGTCACAGTTTGAAGCCTCAGGAAATGCAGGTATCATTAATATTGTAATGAAAAAGAATATGGAGCGTGGCTTAAATGGTTCGGCATCGTTAAGTGCAGGAACGCGCGAAAAATATACCGCTGCTTTTAATATTAATTATCTGGTAAATGGCATTAATTTTTTTACCTCGTATAATTATCGCAATGCACGAAATTTAACAATAGGCGATTTGCAGCGTTCAGCATTATTGCCCGATACCATCTTTTACCTTGACCAGCAAAATTATTTCATACAGCAAAACAGGGCACATACCATTCGTGCCGGAATAGACTGTAACCTTAACAAAACTACAGCATTTAATTTTTCGATTACTGCCAATCCATCTGTTCAACAAAAAAGTGAAGACTTCGCATACTATAATAGTGACAACAATCAGATTCTTAATAATTATCAAATACGCAGTAACGATATAGATGAAAATCGTTTTTCATACGATGCAACTATCGGACTGAAAAAAACTTTTAAAAATAAAAATCAAACACTAAGTGCCGATGCCATCTATAGTCGCAATACAAACCTCAATACCACCTTTGCCAGTGTTGACCTGTATGATGCTGATGGAACCGCACAACCACTCAACAGCGGTAATCAACTATTTCAGTTTGGAGTAAACAACTATTCGATAAACGCTCAAAGCGATTACAGCGTGCAGCTTACAAGCAATATAAAGTTTGACGCAGGCGTCAAATACATTATGCGTAATTTGTCAAATGACCTGACACAGGCCAGCGATTTTATTTTTAACGGGCAGGCACCCTATACCTTAACTAACGATTTCAATTTTATTGAAAATGTAAATGCTGTTTATGCTATGTTAATGCTTACGGATAAAAAACTTTCGGTGCAGGCAGGCTTGCGTGATGAACATACACAAAATCGCTTTAAGCGCTCAGACGAAACCATTCCTGGCAGAACATTCAATAACCTCTTTCCATCGTTATTTATAAGGTATAAATCAACTCCCAAGAGCGAATGGGGTGTGAGTTACAGCAAGCGGATACAACGACCGAGTGGCGATCAGCAAAATCCCTTTGTTGACTTTAGCGACCCGCAAAACCTTCGTGTAGGCAATCCACGGTTGATGCCGGAGTTGACACATTCTTTCGAACTATCGCAACGAAATTTGCTTAACCGATTGAATATAACCACCACCTTATACGTTCGTATTACCAATAATAACATTCAACGTTTTCGCAAAATTGATGAACAGGGTAACTCCATCATGACATTTGTAAATGCCAACCAAAGGCGCGATGGTGGATTCGAATTCAGCATCAGTGGTGAGCTTAAAAAATGGTGGAACATAAATTTTTCGTCCAACATTTTTTATACCGAGATCAATGCCGGCAATATTGAAAAAAATCTGGGCCAAAACGGACCGGGCTGGGTAATTCGCATGAGCAACAATTTAAAGTTACCAAAAGAATACGTCTTTCAATTGAATGGCTCGTACACCGGCCCCATGCGCGGTGCACAGGGCATGTTGCGTTCCAATTGGGCAATAGACGCAGGCGCCCGCAAAGAATGGAAACGTGGCAAGTACGGAGTGGCACTTAATGTTTCTGATATTTTTGACACCCGCATTTTTAGAGTAATCAATGAAGGGCAAAATTTTCTGTTCGAATTTTCGCGAAAACGTGATACAAGAATTATAACCGGAACATTAAGCATTCGATTTGGAAAAATGGATATGAAAAAAATGAAACAACAAGAACGTCAAAACCAGGATCGCAATCAGCAAGAAATGGAATTTTAATTATCAGCATGATATCAACTCAAGAAGCGCCTTTTACTATTTATAAACTAAGCAACGGCTTACGTGTAATACATCAACATACAGAACAGGGAAGTATAGCACATTGCGGCATTTTAATGCCTGCCGGAACACGCAACGAAACCAAAAGCAAAGAAGGGCTCGCACATTTTCTGGAACACGTATTGTTTAAAGGAACAAAAAAACGCAGTGCGCTTCAAATCATTAACCGCCTCGAGGTTCATGGTGGAGAATTAAACGCCTATACCTCCAAAGAAGAAACATGCATACATGCTTCGGTACAAAAAAATCAGTTGCCACAAGCATTGGAACTAATAAGCGATATCCTGTTCAATTCTATTTTTCCAAAACAGGAAATTGAAAAAGAAAAGGATGTGGTGTTGGAAGAAATTCGCATGTATATGGATAACCCTGCCGAACAAGTGAACGATGATTTTGAAGCGATGCTGTTTCGCAATCACACCATGGGACATCCTATATTGGGAACCATAGAGAGTGTAAAATCTTTTTCTCGCAAAGATGTGCTCGATTTTATTAGCAGGCATTACCACCCGCAACAAATGGTATTAAGCATAACGGGCAATATTGATATAAGCCAGTATCAATTATTGATTGAGAAATGTTTTTGCCGCAAGCAAACCATTCAGTTAAATGGAAAAATATATCCATTTAAGCGTAATAGACCATTTAAGGTAACGGCTACCCGCCCTACCGAACAGGCCCACATAGTGATAGGCAATGCCGCTTACTCGCTGCACCACAAACATAGGCTACATCTGCTGTTGCTTACCAACATACTTGGTGGCCCGGCCATGAACTCGTTACTTAATATAGAAGTGCGCGAAAAACGCGGCCTCACCTATGGTATTGAGGCAAATTATATTGCCTATAGCGATACTGGTATATTCAATATCTACTTTGGAACCGAACCTGGACTGAAAGAAAAAACAACGGCAGTAGTTTTTCAGGTGTTGCAATCGCTTTGCAGCAAACCTATTAGCGACATTAAATTAAAACAAGCAAAGAATCAACTAATAGGCCAAATGCTGATGGCTCAGGAACATCGCGCAGGGGTGATGTTGGCTATTGGCCGCACTCTATTAAATTTCAGTAAAGTAGAAAAACTTGAAACTATTTTCGAAAAAATAAATTCGATTTCTGCTGCCGAATTACGTAAGGTAGCAAATGATATTTTTGCAAAAAACAAACTCAGCATACTGGAATATCTTCCTGAATAAAACTATATCTCAAATGAAAAAAATAGGGTTACTTGTGTGGTTGGCGTTTACCACATGTCAATATGTAAATGCACAGTTGGTATGGACAGCAGACAAACGGCATAGTCAGGTTAAGTTTAGTGTAACCCACATGACCATTGCAAATGTAGATGGTAAATTTGCGCAGTTCGAATGCACGGTTGCTTCAAAAGACGAAACATTTGTTGATGCACAAATCTTTTTTTCGGCAGATGCTAAAAGTATCAGCACCGATGATGCCGATCGTGACAATCATTTGCGAGGCGCTGAATTTTTTGATGCTGCTAAATATCCAAACCTTGTTTTTAAAGGCACATCCTTTAAGAAAGTTGCCGCAAAAAAATATAAACTTACCGGTGATCTTACCATTAAGGATGTTACCAAACCTGTAACATTTGATGTAACATTTAATGGGATAATGAAAGATGGCTTTGGCACCAAGAAAGCAGGATTTAGAGCAACCACTGCCATCAACCGCCTGGTTTATGGATTAGTATGGAATAAAATTCTTGATGCTGGAGGGCTAACCGTTGGCAACGATGTAGCCATAACCATCGACCTTGAATTGATGGAGCAGTAATAAAATTATTCGCTAACAAGTTTCATTTCGCTAATTAGATTTTTTGCTTGTGCATACTCACCAATAATCCAAAGTGTATAGCGCACATCAAGCGCAATGTTGCGACAACGGCTTACATCATAATTTAAATCGCTCATGGTACCTTCCCAAACGCGGTCGAAATTAGTACCAATCAATTCTCCTTTGTCATTAAGAACCGGGCTGCCAGAGTTACCACCGGTAGTATGATTAGCTGCAATAAAACAAGTTGGAATTTCCTGTTTGCTAAACATGTCAATTAATTTTGCAGGGGCGTCAAAATCTTCCTGCATCGTATTATTCTTTTGAATAATTCCGGCACTGGTAGTTTGTGGTAAATAAAAAACTCCATTGCGTGGATTATATCCACGCATGGTACCATAGGTTACACGCAAGGTGCTGTTGGCATCGGGATAAAAGATTCTTTCTTTGTCGGCCTCACGTTGCAAACGCATGTACTTGCGCATAAGTAAATTAATTTCCGAAATTTTTGCATTTATTTTATCCGTGTATTGATTATAGTTTTGTGCAATCTCTCGTGCCAGTTGATACGCCTCGTCCTGCTGCAAGGCAATAATCTTTTTTCGTTTTGCACTCCTTAGTACACCCATCATTTTTTGCTGATTGGCAAAAAATGATTTTGCAAAAAGTACTTCGGCATATTTGCGCAACCCTTGTCCATTTTTTATTTTCTTAAGCTCTTCAGGTTGCAGTTCAGGGTTGATGCTATCACCATATAAAGTAAGCAGGTCAATAAAGTTGTTCTTATCTATAAGATGATTGTAATTCTTATAAAAACCCTCCACCACTTTTATTTGCTTGTTACACAACTCGCTTAGTTGTGTATCGGTAAGTGTATCCGTTTGTGCCGCAATTATCAATTTAGAAAAGGACAAAGCATGCTCTATTAACTCCACACCCAGTGCTGCTTCGTTGGTATAATCCTGCAAACGCGATAGTGGTTTGTAAGCCTCATACAATTTATTAAACTCTTCAAACACATTACCATACTGCTTTTGAGCTTCGCTATTTGCTTGCAAATAATTTTTAATCCGCACTTCTTGCATTCTCTTTTTATCTATGCCTTTGGTTTCGCGAATGCCTTCCATTTCGCCTTTCCACTTTTTATATGCATTAGCAAGGCTTTTTGCTTTGCTTGCATATTTTAAATGAATGCTGTCGTTGCCGCGCATGCCACTATACATATTGGCTAAACGCACATCGCGTATGGCCACACGGGTAGGGTCTTGCTGACTGACAATAAAATCAACGGCTACGCTTGGCAAATACTGTTGGGTGCGCCCCGGAAAACCATACACCATGGTAAAGTCACCTTCCTTTACTCCTTTGGTGGATATGGGGAAAAAATAGCGCGGAACAAACGGCTTGTTATCTTTTGAATATGCTGCAGGCTTATTGTCGGCACCTGCATAAATGCGGAACAAAGAAAAATCTGCTGTGTGACGTGGCCATATCCAATTGTCGGTTTCGCCACCAAAATTGCCCATGGTTTCGGGTGGCGCTCCCACAAAACGTACATCAGTAAATGTTTCGGTTACTATCATATAAAACTCGTTGCCATAATAATATGGACGTACCTGTGCTTTATAATGAGTGCCCGCTACTGCTTGCATTTCCAACGCGTTGCTTAAGCGCTTTATTTTTTCATTACGCTCGCTTTCATTCATGCCAGCATTGAGGCTATCTGTTATCTGTTTGGTAACATCATCTATTCGTATTACAAACGAAACCGTAAGGCCGGGGCATGGCAATTCTTCTTCCTGCTTATAGGCCCAATATCCATGCTTCAAATAATTTTTTTCGATCGTACTAAGCGATTGTATCTGACTATAACCGCAATGATGATTGGTAAGCAGCAAGCTGCTGTTGCTAATTATTTCTCCGGTGCAACCTCCACCAAACAACACTACGGCATCTTTCATGCTGGTGCCATTGGTACGGTAAATATCTTCGGCTGTGAGTTTAAAGCCCTGCCTGCGCATATCAGCCTCGTTCAGTTGCTTGAGCAACATGGGAAGCCACATGCCCTCCTCTGCCTTTAGGTTTTGAATAAAAATTAATACAAAGGCCGGCAAACAAATTTTTAGGTATTTCATATTAAGTTGGAATTGGTGTGGCGAATGTAAAAAAACAGAATTAGTTAACGACCTAAATCAAAGAATAAAACAATATCTATTCAAACGACTAAATGTATCAAATTTGACTATTATGGAATGCCTATGTACCAATTACAAAAATGTTGTTTTTGAAACCCCACATCTGTTTAGTCAAGTTGGCTGACCATAAAGTGATAATTGCAGTATTGTTCCCTAAATGCAGCGCTTTGCGAAATTAATATTACATTCCCGAATCAAAAGATATAAGTATCATAATACTGTCAGAGGTGCTTTACAACTAAGTTAAGCTTGTTTAAAAATTTATTATTTACATATTGTAAAACATATAATAGAAATTCTATACTTTTACGATACCGTATTCTTAATTGTAACAATATAATTATTTATCTAATGAAAAAAATTAATCAACTTGCTGGGCTAAATTTTAGCGCACTGCACACTGCTCACAGCAATTTTGTAAGTTACTATTTTTAATTTGCACAATGCTAATTACACAACAAAAATTATCAGCACAAGGATGGACACAATTTGGAATAGGGGCAGGAGGGCAAGAACGTGCTTTGTTTCAATATCCAAATGCAAACAGCAAATACGATATTTTTGTCGGTTCAGATGTAAGTGGAGTTTGGAGAGCCAATGATGTTGATCCTTTGAATTTGAATGATCCAACAGAATATAATTGGAACTATATAAGTAATAATGAGTTGTTTCGATTTGTAAACAAATTTTACAATTACCATTCAGCTTCTCCTAATTTATTTGTTTTAAATAGAACGGGTATAGATAAAATTGACCTTACTAATCAAACATCACAAACTAGCAAGTTATGGGAGCCCACACCAGGTACTCCAAAAGCAACTTGGGTGAGTGATATGTATGTAAAGGGAGCACCCGGTAATTCACACAGTTTTTATTTTGTTACCGGCACTACTCGTGTGCATGATGAAGAATACAATTTCAAAGATGCAACCATTAAAGACTTTTATGTGGCAACTTTGGATGCAACCGAAACAACAGTTTCCGGTGTTGTAGGGTATAATTTAAAAGGCCTAGTTTTAAATGAACCAACTTCGGAATACAGAAATGTATTTTGCTTGCATGTAGATGAAGATTATAATGGTGCTGGTGATGATGATATTTTGGTAGGAACACAGCGGGAGCTTTATCATTTTAACAGTACACAATTTTCAAATTTACCAAACATTGATCCCGTAGTGGCGCCAAACTTAAGCTCTTCGGACCATTATAGTGTTACATCTATTTTAAGCATTGACCATGATAATAATTCACAAACAATCAATCAATATTTAATAACCATTAATAGTGATAATCAAAGTTTAGGGGGTATTTGGTTATATGATAAAATAACTAATAGTTGGGAAAATTATATAGTAAGCTTAAATGGTGAAAGAAAGAATCAAGGGAATTGCATACAGGAATTTCGTGACTTAAGTGCTGAGCAAAATACACGAAGGTTCACAAGTTTAAAGCCAATCATCAATGCGAATATCATTACAGGGTGGCTGTTGTTTAATGAAATAAATACGGTTACTTACTCTGGCAATACAGACCCTTGTGATAATGGACCTTACTTTGTTGGAATTTTTGCATGTGGAGTAAATCAAACAACAAAAATGCCTGATAAAAATTGGCAAGCTCTACCGGTATGGGGCACCACCAATGATTGGGGATGGAATGCTGCAAAGCCTTGTAGTAATATAAATGGAGCTTTATTGACACCTGATAATCATTTGATTGTAGGTAAGCAGGGGAATATTTTTATTACCAAAAATCCCGTTAACCCTGTCAACTATGGCTTAACAGAGTGGCAACATATTTATACTAATGTTAACACAACTCCATGCGATAATCAATACAAGCATAGGGGCTATGTAAACACTGCTCCCAAAAGTGTGTTGCCTGATAAAAACGGGAATTTATGGGTTGCAATGCAAGACCGATTAATTGATTTAAGTATTGGCACATCAGGTTATTTTGAAGACTTAGCTTTGAGTGCAAGTACAACCTGTTACAATGTAAATATGACCAATGCTCCCAATAACGCAATTTGTGCTACAGGTGGTACACTTTCTGATTGTTTTTACCTGACCGAAAACCCATATCAGTCAAATCAAATATTTGCATGTGTAGGCGAAGGTTTTAGTAATACTACCGGGCGTGGTTATACTTTAATGCTTGATCATGAAGCAAACAATCCATTTGAATGGGTTCCTTATGGGAATAAGTCTTTTTGTGGTGATACAAAGAAAATCCGATTTGCAAGAGATGCCAATGGACAAGTGCAGCAGTATTTATTATCTAAAGATAAGGATTTAGCCCTCAATACGATTCAAAGGATATATTGGTTAAATACCGCAGATCAGACTTGGACTGATATTGGTATTTTACCGGGAATTAAACTCGGTGAAGATTTTGTAATTAGTCCTCAGGGTGATTATATTTTCGCAATAAACGCTGCTAATAAACAAATACACTGTTACAACGGTGCTGGTTTAAGTTGGACCGCTATATGTACAACTACATTTAACACAGCTGATGTTATACCTGATAAGTTAGCCATCGTACCTTATATTTAATTCTGAATTTCCTACCGCTTGCACGAAAACCTTAGTAAACAACAACCCGTGTGGCACCAATCCTGTACCTACCGATATATTTACTAATATGTACTTAGACTTACTGGATAAGACCGATGGAGGAGTAAATTCAATAGAAGTAAATCCTTGGCGTCATACTATTTATTTAAGTACTGCCTATCAACTAACAAGTACAGGGCCTGTTACTGGCAGGGTATATCGTGGTAGTTACAATCCTTACACGGGTGATGTTGATGATTGTTGGAGCGATATTACTGGTAATTTACCAAATAAAGTTTGCGTTGCAATAAGTAGCAATGCAAGTAAAAAAGGAAGCTTGTAGCGAGAATATTTTTGCTTGTGTACGTGGGCTTGGAGTTTGGAAGTGTGATATTGTGAATGAATTTGATGTAAACGATTATGCACAAAATCGTTTTTATGAAGTAAATAATGACATAGTAATTGCTTCAAATACAACAATCACATTGGCCGGCTGTACCTTAGCCATAGCTACCGGAAAAAAAATTACTGTGGAGCAAAATGCGACATTAATTATTGAAGACAATAGCTATTTATACGCATGTGGCGATATGTGGCAAGGCATTATAAACAATGGTGGTACGGTAAATATAATTAATAGCACTGTTGAGGATGCACTAATAGCTAACGACACAAAAAATGGAGGACAATTTACTTTAGAAAACTCCACTTTCGACCATAATTATATTACGCTAAAAATACAAAATGGTGATTATGTAAATATGCTTACAGGAAAAATTACCGGTTGCTCATTCAAATGCACTGGTGGGCAAATTACTAAAGCGCCACACATTAATGAGTTGCCCCGTTATCATATTTTTGGTGTTGATTTACAAAATTTGACAGTAGGTGATGCAAACAATATTTTGTTGCAAAATAATTTTGGCCCTGCCACTTTTGGTATCTATGCCCTTACCGAAAATTTGACAGTAGTTAATAATAAATTTGAAGGGACTTTGCTGCGACCAATTTCCAAAAGCGCAAACAGCCATTTACACCAATACAAATTTCGAAGGCGATGTAATGCAAAAATTGAATGGAATTGTAATAGGTGGTACCGGCCTCGAAATAAATACATTCAACGATTATCAAAATGGTGTGATAATGTACAATACCGGTGAGCCCATTGTAAAAGAAAACACGTTTACTAAATGCCTGCAAGCTGTTGAAGCCGTATCATGCGGCTATGCATTGGCATTGGGCACAGGCAATGCAAATTTTAATGAAAATAATTTTAACAACTGCATCTTTGGCATTTATTGCCGCGAAAGCCAAGGCACACCAAAAATTGTGTTGAATAAATTTAATATAAACCAACAATATAATATTGACGATTACGGTTTGGAAGCCATACGTGTAGAAAATATTATGCAAGATGCCTTTCCAATTGTAAAAGAGAACGAAATAAACAATATGGCAATTGGCATACACCTGCGCAATGCCATTGAAGCACAAGTGCGGTGGAATCATTATACCACACAAATAACCAATGCCGATATCGCTGTGCTAAACTTGCCTAACATTGGCGTATGGATAGAAAATTGTACAAATAGTTCTATTATAGAAAACACTATTGAACGATTGGGTACCGATGTAAGCGATGATGCACAACAAGATTTAATGCAAGGCATAAATATGGACATAAGTACAAACTGCGTACTCCACCTAAACAACACCACAAACATGGGCACCGACATAAACGTAATTGCCAACTGCGACCCCGCAACTATTAGTTGCAACAATATGACAAGCAGTAATAGAGGAATTAATTTTGTAGCTGCAACCATTACTGCATTTAGTTGGTATCCCACAGATTAACTTCTACCGACAATACCTGGAATGGCGATTATCTTTTAAATAATAATGAAAGGATTAGTGGGGGATTTAATGGAGGTTTCGCCCTCGACTGGCATCACCAAGGTGCATTGGCAGCTAATAATATGTTTTGTCCTTTTTATAATTCTGGTGCAGTTGCTCCGCAAGAATTCGCCTCAAGCACCGGCTGCCCCGAATCATCACCCGATAACTCTGCGTTGAAGGCTGCACAAAACGCAGCATTAAATTTAGCACAGTATGACGAGTTTATTACACAAAATAGATATGCCGATGATGCCAGTGCATTTTCTATTTTATTAAATGATAGTAACATGCGCGACAGCCTAACTAATTTATATGGCTATATTGATAATTGGTACAATTATTTGAGTACAGCAAATATTGGCAAGTTTGAAGAAATACAAAAATTGCTTGCCTCAAATAATAGACAAGCAGCAATTAATAAAGCTAACACTTTAATTACAAGCAGCGTTATTTATCAAAATTTAAAAACACTTTCATTGCTTTTCGCAAATAATTTAATTAGTACTGATAGCATTCCAACAGATAGTAGTGTTGTTTATGTTTTAAATACTATAGCCGACCAAGACCCTACCATTGGGGGTAAAGCGGTTTGGATTGCAAGAGCCATTTTGAAAAAAGATATTTTTGCATTTAGTAATAATTTAAATCGAGTTAAAAACGAAATCAAAGTAAATAGTGCTATTGAAACGGCAGATGTTTCAATAAAACCGAACCCTGCCAATAAGGAAATTACTGTATCGAGCAATTCAATTATCAAAGAAATAGTAATTGAAGACATGCAAGGCATGCGGGTGAAACAACTACAATTAACAGAAAATGCCAACAGCATTGAAATTAATATATCAAATCTAACATCTGGTGTATACGTAGTTAAATGCCATTTCGAAAACGAAAAATATTTATTCACAAAATTGGTTATAACCAAGTAATCTAATTTTGCAATGAAAAATATAATTTCTTGCATAACACTAACCTTGGTGTTATGCAACTTGTTTGGTCAAAAACTAAATAATGTATGGTGTTTTGGCAATGATGCCAAAATAACATTTACCAACGGAACAGCAATTGCCGATTCAACAAAATGCAATAGTAGAGGCACATGCGTTAGTATATGCGACTCATTGGGTAATTTACTTTTTTATGCAGCGGGTTCAACCGATGGCCTTTCAGCTCAATATCAGGTTGGTGGTAATTGCAATAAAGAAAATTTTGTAATGCAAAATGGCGATAGTATAATGGCTCGTTTGTGGTATAAAGAAATGGTTATTCTACCATACATTTATAGTGATAGCTTGTACTATATTGTAAGTGCTCCCGTCACTGGCAAAGGTGGTTTTTTTTACTCAATAATAGACATGAGCCAAGACAGCGGCCGTGGTGCAGTGATACAAAAAAATGTACAATTGCAAGGCTCTACGTTTTGGGCCAATGATGGCATTACAGCTATCAAACAAGGTAATGGTAGAGATTGGTGGGTAATGGTAAGAGATTGGAATGGATATAATAATAAATTTTATTATTATGCGGTTACTCCAACAGGAATTGCGCTTGACCATGTGCAATATATTGGTGATACTGTAAAATAGCTTTTATAGAATAGAACCCTCTGATGATGGTGAAAAAATTGCATGTATTGCTAATCAAGGATTGATAAGTGTATTTGACTTTGATAGGTGTGGTGGTTGGCTCTCAAATGAAATTAACATTGAGTATCAAAACCCTAACACTAACCTTATACCCTGGTACTGGGATTGCGAACTATCACCCAACAAACGTTACTTATATGTGAGTCAAGAATTTACCGATTTTGATACCACAAATTATTTGCTCCGGTTCGATTTGCAAGCTGCAAATATACCCGCAAGCCGAGATACCCTTTATGCAGGCGAACGCAGAGCAACGGCAGGTTTAATTGAACTTGCCCCCGATGGCAAAATTTATTGGGCATGTGCTTACTATCCTCCCGGTACATTTTTTTATCCTTACCCTGATAGCACCCACAATTACATAACAGATAATTTAAGTGTTATCAATTATCCCGATAGTAGCAATTGCGATTTTCAACCCTTCTCTTTTTACCTCGGTGGCAAGCGCACTTATTATGGTTTGCCTAATAATCCAAATTATGGGTTGGGGCGGTTGGTTGGGAGTCCTTGTGATACGTTGCAGTGGACAAACCTCACCCCTAACCCCTCTCCACTTGGAGAGGGGAAACTCCACGCCACATACATAACGGCTTGGGAGAAGTTGTTTATTAATGCAAGTGGGTTAAAAGGGAAGAATGTAACGGTGAGTGTATACGATGCTACCGGCAAACAAAAGTATGTAGCGGGCAAGTCCCCTAAAGGGGATTTAGGGGTGCATTCTGGTTACGCCACAGTAGATGTTGATTGTGCAGGTTGGAGTGCTGGTTTGTATGTTGTACATTTACAAACGGAAGTGGAGCAATTGAGTACTAAATTTTTTAAGGAATAAAAATCAGGTAAATCATTTAATCAAGAAAATCATGGTGCAGACAATGTATGTAATTAAACTGAGTTGTAGTGTTTTACTCCACCTAAACAACACCCAAACATGGGCACCGACATAAACGTAATTGCCGACTGCAACCCCGCCACAATAAGTTGCAACAACATGACAAGCAGCAACCGTGGTATTAATTTTAACAATGCAAGCATAGTAACAGGCAATAATTACTACGACAACTCCACAGCCAGCGACAATACTTGGAATGGCGATTATCTTACAAATAATAATGAAAGGATTAGTGGAGGATTTAATGGAGGTTTCCCCCTCGACTGGTACCACCAAGGTGACAATGTGCAAGGCAACATGTTTGCTCCTTTAATCATTCGAATGCAGTTTTCCATTTCCAAATGCATCAAGCAACGGCTGCCCCGAAAGCACTCCCGACAATTCAGCATTAAAACAAGTACAAAATGCTGCACTCAATTTGGCACAGTACGATGAAAATGTTGCTCAAAATAGATACATAGATGATGCAGGTAGTTACGAATTGATGTATAGAGATAGTATAAAACGGGATAGCATTAATACATTGTATCCATACATTGCCACTTGGTACAATGCAATAAAATTGGCAAGTATTGGCAAGTTTGAAGATATTAAAAAACTATTGGCTAACGATGAAAAGCAAGCTGCCATAAATAAAGCAAACAGTATAACATCCAACAATTTAATTTATCAAAATTTAAAGTCATTGGCTTTACTATTTGCAAATAATTTAATCCACAGCGATAGTATTCCAACAGATAGCGTAGTATTGTTCACACTTAACGAACTTGCAGACCAAGACCCAACTCTTGGTGGCGAAGCTGTTTTTATTGCAAGAGCAATATTGAGGAAAGATGTATTTGCAAGCGGAAGTAATTTAAAACAGGTTAAACCCAAGGTTATAAAAAATAGCATTGCGCCTTTAACTATAACTGTATACCCTAATCCAACAACTGGCGAATTTCAACTTTCCTGTACGCAGGAATACAATAATATTGAAATAACTAATTATCTTGGTAAAGCAATTTTAAGCATTCCTATTACAAACTATAAATTATCGGAAACAATAAAATTAAACGAACTGCCTAACGGCTTATATTTAATTAAACTTTATAGTGGAAGAAGTGAGATTGCCAAAACTAAAATTGCAATTATTAAGTAATGCAATCAAAGTTGAAAATAATTGTTGTTGTTGCATTGCTGGCATCTTCAATTAGTTTAAATGGACAAGGGCAAAATACAGTTTGGTGCTTTGGTGATAGTGTAAAAATACATTTTAATAAAAATGGTACAGACAGTATCACTAAATCATCTTTGGTAACAAGGGGTACTTGCGCAAGCATTTGCGACACAACCGGCAAATTGCTATTTTATGCAGAAACACAAACTGGTAAACCATCATTCTACACAGGGCTTATTTGGAATAAAGAAAACAATTTAATGATCAATGGTGATTCAATTGCGGGTACAGGGTGGTATAAACAGTTTTTGATAATTCCAAATTCTGTTAATGATAGTTTGTTTTATTTATTCTCAGCTTCTGTCACCGGCCCTGATGGTTTTTTCTACTCCGTAATAGACATCAGTCAAGACAGCGGTCGCGGTGCAGTAATACAAAAAAACGTACAATTACAGGGAACAAATTTTTATGCTAATGATGGCATTGCTGCCATCAAACATGGTAATGGTAGAGATTGGTGGGTAATGGTGCGTGATTGGCAAAATTACAATAACAAATTTTATTATTATGCAGTTACTCCAGCAGGAATTTCGCTCGACCATGTTCAATATATTGGCGATACAGTACAATTAAGCTTTTATAGAATTGAACCTTCTGATGATGGACAAAAAATAGCTTGTTGCACTAATAAAGGGTTGATATCAGTTTTTGATTTTGATAGGTGCTCTGGTTTGTTATCCAATGAAATTTCAATTGAAAAAGATGCATTACTTGTAAACCTCGCTCCCTGGTATTGGGATTGTGAACTCTCTCCCAACAAACGCTACTTATATGTAAGCGAAGTGTACAGTAGTTTTGATACTACTAATTATTTATTACGTTTCGATTTGCAAGCAGCTAAACATACCTGCAAGCAGAGATACCTTGTATGCCGGAGAAGAAAGTGCCGTTGCAGGCTTAATAGAACTTGCTCCCGATGGCAAAATATATTGGGCTTGTGCATACAATCCTCCAAATACATTCTTTTATCCTTACCCTGATAGCACTCACAATTACATTACAGATAATTTAAGTGTTATCAATTATCCCGATAGTAGCTTCTGCGATTTTCAACCTTTCTCTTTTTACCTTGGTGGTAAGCGCACTTATTATGGTTTGCCCAATAATCCAAATTATAGTTTGGGGCGGTTGGTTGGGAGTCCTTGTGATACGTTGCAGTGGGTAAGCACGCCCGAAACCCCCAACCCCCTACAAGGGGGATTAAATGCAGGGTTTATCGTAAAACCAAATCCGTTTTTAAATTCTGTTACCATAAGCATTGTTGATTTTAACAATGAAAACTGGGAGTTGAAAATATTTGATGTGATGGGTAAGGAGGTTTTGCAACAAAAAATTGTGAGAGAACAAACAGAAATTGAAATGAGTACACTTAATTCAGGAATGTATTATGTAATGGTTTATGATGGAAAGAATATATTTACAAGAAAAATAATTAAGTTGTGAGTTTTGAAGTTGTTTTTGAAAGCCAAAATACACCCCTAAATACCCTTTAGGGGAATTGTCTATTCTCGGCTTTGATTATTGTAAATAGAAAAATTGTAATTTTTAAAAAAAAATTGAATTAAACCAAACACCCAACGCAGCATAGGTAAGCCCCTAAAGGGGTTTGGGGTGTATTTGCGCAGTACTTGGCTGTTTTAGTATGTAAACATAAAAAAAGTAAATCGAAATAAAATATGAAAAAATCTCCTCCTTTTAATTCTCCTTTTTGTATCGCTACAAGCAACACAAAAAGCAAATGCCCAAGCCTGCAATTTGCCCATTATGAATATGCACACCGTGTATATTTTCACCACAAAAACAAACCACACAATGGAAGAAGTAATGGGAGCAAAATTAAATCCTATGCTTTTTAATTTTGTGTTTGTAAAAACAGAAGCCAAACTAAATGAGCTTAAAAAATTAGCAAGAGAAAATAAATTGCAATCTTCTGTTTTTGTTTTCTTTAGTAACGGTAAGTCTATACGTTACTGCAATGTGGAGGAGTTTGAAAAGGCTCTTGAGAATAAAGTTGAGCTTAAGGTTGAGGAGTAGGGTTTTGATTGAAATAAATAATTATCCTTCGTAAAAATTAACGGGTATGCAATACAATTCTCAATTCGCTATAGCGCCACAAGCGAGGACGCTTGCGGGGAGGAGAGGATACTGTTTATTTCCGATTACCTTGACGATGAAGCGTATTACCGTGCAGGCAATAGAGATAGTTGCTTGCTCAACTTGGCTGACACTAACGACCAAGCTTATTTGGAATATCTTTCGATACTTGAAGCAAGCAACATAGGCAAATTTGAAGATGTGCGCGATTACATAGCTGCCAAGAATAAGCAAGCAGCTCAGATAAAAGTAAGTGCGATGAGCACGAATAATCAAATCAATACCAATTTAAAAGTACTCTCACAAATTTATCTCGACCATGTAATAGATAACGAGCAATTAGAATTAGATTCTGCGACTCGCGCACAACTTGAAAGCATCGCTTATCAAAAAAGCAATTGAAGGCGGTGAGGCGGTTTACATAGCGCGTGCTATGTTGCATTTAGATTTGGAAGATTATTATTTGTTAGGATTGCGTAAGGCTGATGTGACAGAAATAGCAACAAATTTAAATTTAGTAACGATTAAAGTAAATCCAAACCCAGCTAAAAATGAGATTGAGGTTTCGAGTAATAAAAGCTTTAATAAAATAATTATTGCGGATATATATGGTAGGACAGTTTCTTCAACTTATGCAATGGAAAATACATTATCCCGCAAAATGGTGATAAGCTCAATTCCAAATGGTGTTTACATTGCACAGTTGTACAATTTAGATTTAAGTATTGGTAACGCAAAATTAATTATTTCCAAGTAACCTATGGGCATCATTTTGATGCCCTTTTTTTTAAAATAATAATGAAAGCACTTTGGGTTTTTGTGGTTTTTATTTATTCTGTTTGTAGTGGCCAAAACAGAAATTCGGTTTGGGTGTTCGGTGATAGCTGTATAATAATATTTGATACAATAGGCGTAAAAATTGATTCTTCAATATGTGTTTCAAGAGGTAGTGCGAGCAGTGTGGCAGATAAAAAAGGTAAGTATTTATTTAGTATAACAGGGGGCCATTGAGGCATTAAATGCACAATATCCTCAAGCTGCAAAAGTTTATAATTCGGAAAATAAAATAGCTGTTGGTGGTGATAGCTTAGTTGGCACTGCATGGTATAGGGAGTATGTAGCAGTTCCTATTCCAAATGATATAAGTAAATATTATATGTTTAGTGCTGGAGTTACTACGGTTCACGGTTTTTACTATTCAATAATTGACATGAGCCAAGATAGCGGGCGTGGTGCTGTCATTCAAAAAAATGTACCCTTGCAAGGCACTAACTTTATAGCATCGGATGGCTTAGCGGCAGTGCAACATGGCAATGGCAGAGATTGGTGGGTGGTGGTAAGAGAATGGACTCAACCACCTTATGATAGTGCTTTTTATTTTTATTTAGTTACACCAGATAGTGTTTATTTGCACCATGAGCAACATATTGGTGAGGCTATTGTTGATAATGCAACCACTGTTCAATTTTCGAAAGATGGAAGTAAATTAATTTGCATGGAACGAAGGGGTTTATTAACTGTTTTTGATTTTAACAGATGCAATGGAGAACTAAGTAATGAATTAAGAATTGAAAATCCTGTTGCAAATCAAGTGGATAGCTTTCCATGGTTTTTCGATTTAGAAATTTCGGCCAGTAATAGGTATTTATATTTAAGTCAATTGCATAATGATTATGATTCATTAAATCATGTTATCCAATACGATTTGCAAGCTGCCAATGTGCAAGCAAGTAAAGATACAATTGCCGATATAACAAATCTTGCTTATGCTGGCTTATTAGAACTGGCGCCAAACAATAAAATTTATTTATCATGTTGGTATAACCCTGTTGGCACATTCATGTATCCATTTCCAGATAGTGTGCACAACTATATAAACGAAAACCTAAGTGTAATAAATGAGCCCGATAGTGATAATTGCAATTTTACACCATTCAGTTTTTACCTCGGTGGCAAGCGCACTTATTATGGTTTGCCTAATAATCCCAATTATGAATTGGGGCGGCTTTACGGTTCACCTTGTGATACGTTGCAGTGGACAAACCTCACCCCGGCCCTCTCCAAAGGAGAGGGAGTAATTCAAATTACTTACATATCTGCATGGGAGAAGTTGTTTATAAATGCAAGTGGATTAAAAGGGAAGAATGTAACGGTGAGTATATACGATGGGCGGGGAGTATTGGTAAGGGCACAAAATTTTGTGCCCTTACATAACGGTTACGCTACAGTGGATGTGGATTGTAGTGGTTGGGCGAGTGGGATGTATGTTGTATATTTGGAAACGGATAAGGAAAGGTTGTCGAAGAAATTTATTAAGGAGTAGTTTAAGAGTTCAAGAGTTTAATAGTTTATTGGTTCAAGAGTTTGGAAAGTTTAGAAGGTTTAATAGTTCAAGAGTTTGGAGAGTTTTGAAAGTTGAGAATGTTTTTTAATCAGTTTAATCAAAACAATCTGTTTAATTCGTGGTTCAGACAATGGTGGTTGGGTAAGTGGGTTGTATGTGGTACAGTTAACTACTGAGAAAAAGAATTTTACATGCTAAATTTATTTAGGCAGAGCTCAATACGAGTGTGAAAAATTGAAAATGATTTTAAAGAAAAACAAAAGCAATTCGATATGAAAACACCTTGGCGAGTGGTGATAACACCAATCGAAGGCAGAAATAATAAAGCAACTATCCTTTTTTCAGTCGAGTGATCACGAAACAGCAAAAACTTCTTAACTGCATGCTAGAGAACAACGAAAAATATTTTCTACCTAGTGACAAAACATGTAAATTTAATTTTATACTTTCTCGATAACATATTTATATGCTACCAAGATTATTAAGCTTGTTGCACATTAGCATTTCGGCGATTTGAATTGTACTTGAGTGGCATAAATAAAAATGAAAGGTGGAGTTATATCATTGTTGTAGATACAAGTGCGGACACTTGTGGAAATGGAAGTGAAATGTTTCAGAAAAAATCTATTAAGAAATGGAATGAAATATTTTATGGTTATTATTTGTATTGTTAATGCCACCAGCGTGGACGTTGGCGGCAGCACGAGGAGGCCAAAATAATACTCACCACTAAGTTTGAGCGTAGGGTATACAAAACGATTTCCGAATGATAGCAACTAGTTTTAACACAAGACGCTCGCTAAAAGCGAGCGTCCTAAACTTAATACTAATCTACCACTTGAAATTACAATTTCACAAACTTATCAGTTGTAACTATATTGCTGCTAATCATCTTAATTATATATGTTCCTGAATGCATGTTTTGAATATTGATTTCATTTTGTAAAGCATCCTCAATATTTTTTGTAATCACAAGTTTGCCTTGCAAGTCGAATATTTGGAGCGTGCCTTGTGCAACTATGGTTGGCCATGTAACATTGATAATACTTTGTGCCGGATTTGGATATACGATCAGTGAACTTGCATTATTTTCTGCAGTCTCAAACGGAAGGCGGGCAGGAGTAAATTGTCTGCAGCCATACTTCACAAAAAATTCGTTAGGAAGTAGCGACAGGTCATCAACATCCATCGAAAAATATACCTGATTGCTATTGCGTACCGATATGCGTTTTGGTGTATAAGTTAAATCTAAGCGGAAAGGAGTTTGATAATTTTCCTGATAGATAACGCTTGTTACACCAGCAGTGCTTATTCCTGTAACTTGAACACCTTTGTATTCAAAAGGACTACCATTAAAATTTTGCATGTAAGACATTTTACCATATACATATAAGTTATCATCAGCACCTTTTGCAACATCGGCCACCTGAAAATTAATTGATGATAACACCGTAGCACCAAGTGTTACAAGCCCGGTGGCAGCACTTATTCTAAGGTACCTGTTTTTGTTCGTGTACATTATTAAATTGCCGGTGCTTTCTACAAAAAAATCAAAACACTCGTTGTTATCATAGCCATATCTTTTTAAATACTGAAAAACACCCGTGGAACTATATTTCAATAAAAATGGGCGCGCTTTTGGTGCGGCTGCTTTCGAAAAAACATGTCCGGCAATAAAGCAATTGCCTGCGGCATCTAATTGCAAAGTTGTTACCACATCACGTTGAACAATAGCGCCAAAAAAACTAGCATGCTTTATTACAGTAAATACAAAATTCAAATTATTATCCAATTTCAATAATACGGTAGATCCTTGAAACGGCCCCAAATCGGTGGTGCCTGCCACATAAGTCGCATTATTCAAATAGCGAATATCGACACCTGTATTGCTATCATCCAAACTGGAATTTCTAAAATTCCTTCGCTTCAGAAGACTACCTGATGCAGAATCTAATTTAAGCACACATATTGAATCGGCACTATTTCCCAAAACTAACAGACTACCTGCATTTCCCCTTATTATTTTTACACCCCTATCTTCGAGGTCGCCAACGCTATTGTATGTAAACGACCATTTCAAATTCAAGTTCAGGTCATACTTGTAAACCAAAATATCATGATCGCCCGGAGGAAAATTATACTGACCGTCCATTACTACATAGAGTGAATTGTTGTACACCTTAATATCTCGAATTACATCATCAAAAGGACTAGTGCTGTATCCCAGATAAATTTGCTTTTGAAATACTCCGGTCGATGAGATTTTCCGAATACAAGGCTGTCCGTTTGCTGCGGTTGCTATACACCTAGATTGCCCGGCCAGAAAAAGATTGCCCGATGCATCGATGGTAGATAAATTACCCACAGTAAAAACCGTGTCGGCTGAGCTGAATTTGTAAGAATTGCCATTCCAGTTTTGCGCCACTGCCAGGTCGATGCCGACTAATGAAACAAATAGGCTTGCCGAGATCTTAAAAATGATTAAAATATTTGTAAGATTCATAATGCTTATTTTTATTGGTTAGAACACAAATATAACACTACCAGCAAGTTTTGCTCATTATTGTTATTAACAGATGCGAAATTGGCTTGGAAAATTGAGGAGCTTTAATGGTTATATTGTTATCAAAATGTAATCCTTTGTGCAATCTTGCCTATTCACGATTTACGCCTCCCAATAGAATGAAAGTGCTTGCAATTATTAGCAATATCTAATCAGGCTAGTTTGTGAATTTGTATGGCGGTTTCAAAAATTTTAAAGTTACATATAGAGCAACTAACTAATGGGATTTATTTTTAGAGAGCGGTGAGTGTGGCGGTTATTGGTGCTCACCTGTCCAAATGGAGAGGTGCTGGGGGTGAGGTTGGTGCGGCAAGTGGTAAAATTGTTATCTTACATTGAGAATTTTATTTTTAAAAAATATAATTGAAATCTGAAAAGCCTGTTTAAACTTCTGATTTTATTCTGAACGTATTCAGTAATTATCAATGCATACTTTTCAATTCATAGCAACGCAGTCAGTCCAATTGCCAACTGGCAATTGAGCAACATGGTGGGATACTTTAAGAAGATTCCCCGAAAATCATAAAACAACTTGAGAAATTTTATCCACAAACTTCAACTACATACAACTTTTTTATATGATATTATAATTTCCATTACATTTGTCGCGAGTTAAAGGGGTGTCGTGAACAATGTTCCGGCTGAGATAAAACCCTCAATACCTGAACAGGATAATGCCTGCGTAGGAATTAACAAGGTTTGTTTTCATTGGCGCAGTTTGTCATATCCCTCAAATTTTGAATTAAAATGATAGTAAAAACATTGTTTATGTTTTGCATTGCAATTAGTTGGCATATAAGCACCTATGCACAGCACTATTTGCAGGGTACCGTGGTCGATGAAACTGGGGCTCCCCTTCCGGGTGCCATTATTAAATTGCAGGAAAGTTTCGAAAATGTCCAAAGTGCTGCTGACGGAAATTTTTTATTTAAAAATAAAAAAGTTGGAACGTATACTGTTACAGTAACAATTCTTGGCTATGAACCAAAAGAAGAAATTATTATAGTTCCATCATCGTCAAAAACACGTATTCAATTGCAATTAAAATCATTTAATACAGGCGAAGTGCTGGTTACCGCAAACAGGGCAAACGAAAAATCGGGTGTTAGTTATACCAAGCTCAACAAAAAAGAAATAGAACAACTGAATACCGGTGTTGATATTCCTGTCATGCTACAATCGCTAACCTCTATGGTAACAACCAGCGATGCAGGAGCCGGTGTAGGTTATACTGGAATGCGTATTCGAGGTACTGATGCTACCCGCATCAATGTTACCTTAAACGGAGTACCCTTAAACGATGGCGAGTCTCAACAATTGTATTGGGTAGATTTACCTGACCTTGCAACATCGTTGCAAAGCATACAGGTACAACGTGGTGTTGGCACTTCGGTGCAGGGCGCGGGAGCCTTTGGAGCAAGCGTCAACATGTTTACCAAATCGTTTTCAGAAAAGCCTGCTGTTGCAATTAATCTTTCAGGAGGTAGTTTCAATACATTCAAACGCAATGCGCAATTCAACAGCGGCATTCTTGCTAATCATTTTAGCTTTCGTGGTAGTGTTTCAAAAATAAACTCCGATGGATTTGTAGATCGCGCCTTTTCAAATTTGTCGTCCATGCTTTTGGAAGGAAATTACTTTAGTAAAAATTATTCGCTACGCGCGGTACTAATTGATGGTAACGAAAAAACCTACCAAGCATGGAATGGAATTCCGGAAGCACGATTTAATAACGATACCATGGCAATGCTTGAGTTTATTAATCGCAACTATCTTGACAGTGCTGATGCTTACAATCTTTTAAACAGTGGAAGCACCTACAACCAGTTTACCTATAAAAATCAAACGGACAACTATCGTCAAACACATTATCAACTGCACAATCATTTTAGTTTTAATTCAAATAATTTCCTCAACCTTTCTTTTTTTACAACTACCGGAAAAGGATTTTTCGAAGAATATAAAAAGCAAGAATTGCTTGATGCTTATAACATTGCTCCGGTTATTTCTATGCAAGATTCTATTTTAAATTCTGACTTAATCAGAAGAAAATGGTTAGACAATATTTTTTATGGTACGGTCTTCTCCTTTGTTTCAACAGCTATCAAAAATACTGAAATCATTGCAGGAGGTGGACTTAGCAATTATATCGGGGGCAGATTTAATGATGTTCAATGGCTTGCTTTTAATAATGGAACAGAATTTCCGTATCAATATTTTTCAGATACCGCTAAGAAAATGGATGCCAATTTATTTCTCAAGTTAAGTTATACATTAAATAAATTTTCGTTCAAGACCGATGTGCAATGGCGCAACGTTGATTATCAATATACTTCGGTTAGTGGAAAAAAAGAAAATCCTATCCTTCATTTTATAAATCCTAAAGCGGCCATTACTTACAACTACAATTCGCGAAACACATTTTATGCAAGTGTTGCGGTAGCAAACAAAGAACCATCGCGTGATGATTTTGTTCAAAGCAGTTTGAAAAATGCACCCTTACCCGAAAATTTACTTGACTTTGAAGCGGGATATAATCTTCGCCTTACCAACTTGCTGCTTAAGGTAAATGGATATCGCATGCAATACAAAAACCAACTTATACTAAACGGAAAAATTAATGATGTCGGTGAATATACACGTGTCAACATTCCTCAGAGTTATCGGCAAGGTGTAGAAATAGAATTTCAATCAAACATATCTAAGAAATTAATGTTTACCGGAAATCTTACTTTATCTGAAAATAAAATAAAAGTATATCAGGACTTTATGGATGATTATGATATTAGTGTACAGTTAGAAAACGTATACCGTAATGTTGACATTGCCTTTTCGCCAAATGCTATCGCATTTGGTCAACTCACCTATACACCGATAAAAAATCTTTCTATTGCCATTACTTCAAAATATGTTGGCAGGCAATACCTTGACAATACAAGCAATAGCAACCGAAGCCTTCGCCCATATCGTCAGGAAGAGTTTTTAGTAAATCATACTATAAATGTTGGGGAAAAAATTAAGATTAGCGTATTCACACGTTGCACCAACCTCCTCAATGCGTACTATGCCAGCAATGGCTATACCTATTCGTACAAAGCTGGAGGTGCTATCACTACAGAGAATTTTTTCTTTCCACAAGCAGGGAGGCACTTCTTATTTGGAATAAATTTCCGGTTTGAGTAATTGCAAATTAAATATATGTAAGGTAAAGCCTATAAAAGCTACAATCCCATTCCGGCAAACTGCCGCAGAAAACGAACATCGTTTTCTGAAAAAATGCGCAAATCATTAACACCATATTTTAGCATGGTAATGCGTTCAATACCCATACCAAAAGCATATCCGGAATATTTTTTACAATCGATGCCACAATTTTCAAGCACTGCAGGATCCACCATCCCACAACCCATTATTTCTACCCAGCCACTGTATTTACAAACATTACAGCCTTTGCCATTGCAAAGGAAACACGTTACATCCATTTCGGCACTTGGCTCAGTAAAAGGGAAATAACTTGGTCGCAAGCGAATTTCTGTATCCTTACCAAACATCTCTTGTGCAAAATACAACAAGGTTTGTTTCATGTCGGCAAATGAAACATGCTCATCAATATACAAACCCTCAACCTGATGAAAGAAACAATGAGCGCGCGCACTTATAGCTTCGTTGCGATAAACCCGACCTGGAGAAATCACTCGGATTGGAGGCGCTTGTGTTTCCATCACACGCACTTGTACCGATGAGGTATGCGTGCGCAAGGCAATCTTTTCTTCTTCGCTTATAAAAAAAGTATCCTGCATATCACGAGCCGGATGCTCTTCGGGAAAATTAAGCGCAGAAAAATTATGCCAGTCATCATCTATCTCAGGACCGGTAGCAATACTAAAACCAATACGCGAAAATATTTCGATAATCCGGTCGCGCATTAAATTTAATGGATGGCGGCTACCAAGTGTATTAGGTTCTGCAGGCAAGGTGATATCATCTGTTGCTGTGGTGCTTTCACCATTTTCAAACTGAGTTCTAAAATAATTTATGCGCTCTTCTATCGCATTTTTTAGTGCGTTCAATTGTTGACCATATGCTTTGCGGTCTTCAGGAGCTATGTTTTTTAAACCTGCGAATAAATCTGTTAGCACACCCTTCTTCCCGGTGTACTGAATTCGAAACTCTTCTAATTCCTTAGTATTGGCGGCAACAAAAGCTGTAACTTCATTAATATACTTCTCTATACTATTTTGCATCGATTGAAAAAATTGAACTGCAAATAAACTCAATTTTTCTTAAGAAAAATTAGTCGATCTCCTCCACTTCCTTCTCCTGTGCATTCTAATAAAAGCAAAAAGCCGCTGTATAATACAGCGGCTTAATCACTTTTAAATTTCCTTGTATTAGTTCTTAATTACCTTAACCACTTGAGTATATCCCATACTGTTAACTTTTAATATATAACAACCCACCGGCAGTTTATCAATCGAGAAGGTTACTTTATTCAACCCCTCATTGCTAAGGTGCTGTTGCATCATTAATTCTTCGCCAAGCAAATTGAATAACTGTATGGAAGCAACCCCTCCCAGGTAACTATCGTATTCAACATTTAATACATCATTAGCCGGATTAGGATAAACGTCTATAGCTGACAGTCCTTCGTTTCCTGCGCGACAAGTGAACGATACAGGGTGTGTTGAATTTACGCTTTCTGAACATACCGAAACCGAATTGGCTTTTACCTTGATAACTCCATTAATAGCTCCCCAATTTACTACGATAGATGTGGTTCCTTGTCCGCTTACTATGGTACTTCCGGGAACCACCGTCCATGTATAGCTGGTTGCTCCGATAACAGGGGTACAAGAATAAACCACACCGGTTTGAAACTTGCACGTAAAATTAGCTCCGATAATTGTTGGAGAAAGCTTTCCATGCACAAGGTATGAACGAGTATTGCTACTGCCGCATACATTATTTGCTTTTACTGTTATAAATCCGCTTCCGGTAAATGTATTACCAAAGTGCACTACGATACTTGTTGTTCCCTGACCGCTTGCTAAGGTAGCTCCTGTTGGCACCGTCCATGTATACGATGTGGCACCGGCAACCGTAGAGCAGGTATAAACAATATTCTTGCGGCCGCATACACCACGCTGCAAACCAGTAATTGTTGGCATTGCAGGTACATTAGGCACAACCGTTACGAACAAATTTCTAGGGGCGCTACTTCCACATAAATTGGATGCCACCACCGTTACATTGCCCGATATTGAAGTGTTGCTAAAAAATACCGTTGCTGTATTGGTTCCCTGACCAATAGTAACAGTGGCACCTGTAGGTACTGTCCATGTATACGTATTTGCTCCGGGTACTAATGCAATTACATACGTCTGGGTAGAATTTCGGCATACTACTATAGGTCCGGAAATAGCTGCTGGCGTAGCAGGAATGTTGGTTCCATTATTTATTACTGTTGCCGAACAGGAGGCGGTACAGCCTGTTGTCAAATCTGTTACAGTCACCGTATATGTTCCTGCAAATATTCCACTTATCGAGGAATTTGTACTTCCATTATTCCACATATATGAAACATTAGTGGCAGTGGCGCTTACACTACCATTTGGTTGGCTGCAATCTGTATTATTAATGGCAGAGCAAACTACGGATGGCACTATTATATTATCTAACACCGTTGCTGAGCAAGTTGCCGTACATCCGGTTGACTGGTCAAATACCGTTACGGTATATGTTCCGGATACTAATCCGCTTTGGGTAGCATCTGTAGATCCATTACTCCATAAATAAGTTACGCCACTATATGCTGCACTTACAGTTCCATTAGATCCAACACATAGCGTATTGTCAGTGGCTGCACAAGTTACCGTTGGATTAGTAATGTTATCAAGCACCGTTGCCGAACAAGTAGCTGTGCATCCTGTTGACTGGTCGGTTACTGTTACAGTATATGTTCCGGCTACTAATCCGCTTTGGGTAGCATCAGTCGATCCATTACTCCATAAATAAGTTACGCCACTAGATGTTGCACTTACAGTACCATTAGATCCAACACATAGCGTATTGTCAGTGGCTGCACAAGTTACCGTTGGATTAGTAATGTTATCAAGCACCGTTGCCGAACAAGTAGCTGTGCATCCGGTTGACTGGTCGGTTACTGTTACGCTATATGTTCCGGCTGCTAATCCGCTTTGGGTAGCATCAGTCGATCCATTACTCCATAAATAAGTTACGCCACTAGATGTTGCACTTACAGTTCCATTAGATCCAACACATAGTGTATTGTCAGTAGCTGCACAAGTTACCGTTGGGTTGCTTGTAATGCCATTTATTGTTGCAGAACAAGTTGCTGTACATCCTGTTGTAGGTCGGTTACCGTTACGGTATATGTTCCGCCTATTAATCCGCTTTGGTTTGAATTTGTATTTCCATTGTCCCCATAAATGAAACTCCCGTGGCGGTTGCACTTACTGTTCCATTAGGTATGGTGCAACTTGTATTATCTGTAGCGCTACAAGTTACAGTTGGATTGGTAATGCCATTTACTGTTGCCGAACAAGTTGCTGTACATCCTGTTGACTGGTCGAATACCGTTACCGTATAGGTTCCGGCTGCTAATCCGATTTGGGTTGCATTGGTGATCCATTGCTCCAAACATAAGTAACACCGCTAGGGTTGCACTTACAGTTCCATTAGCTCCGAACACATAGTGTATTGTCGGTAGCAGCACAAGTTACCGTCGGATTGTAATGTTATTAAGCCCGTTGCGGAGCATGTGGCTGTACAACCTGTTGACAGATCAGTTACTGTTACGGTATATGTTCCGGCTACTAATCCGCTTTGGGTAGCATCTGTAGATCCATTACTCCATAAATAAGTTACGCCACTAGATGTTGCACTTACAGTTCCATTAGATCCAACACATAGCGTATTGTCAGTGGCTGCACAAGTTACCGTTGGATTAGTAATGTTATCAAGCACCGTTGCCGAACAAGTAGCTGTGCATCCTGTTGACTGGTCGGTTACTGTTACAGTATATGTTCCGGCTGCTAATCCGCTTTGGGTAGCATCTGTAGATCCATTACTCCATAAATAAGTTACGCCACTAGATGTTGCACTTACAGTTCCATTAGATCCAACACATAGTGTATTGTCAGTAGCTGCACAAGTTACCGTTGGGTTGCTTGTAATGCCATTTATTGTTGCAGAACAAGTTGCTGTACATCCTGTTGTAAGATCAGTTACCGTTACGGTATATGTTCCGCCTATTAATCCGCTTTGGTTTGAATTTGTATTTCCATTGTCCCACATAAATGAAACTCCCGTGGCGGTAGCGGTTACTGTACCATTCGGTATGGTGCAACTTGTATTATCTGTAGCGCTACAAGTTACAGTTGGGTTGCTTGTAATGCCATTTACTGTTGCAGAACAAGTTGCTGTACATCCTGTTGACTGGTCGAATACCGTTACCGTATAGGTTCCGGCTGCTAATCCGATCTGGTTTGCATTGGTTGATCCATTGCTCCAAACATACGTAACACCGCTAGCGGTTGCACTTACAGTTCCATTAGCTCCGATACATAGTGTATTGTCAGTAGCAGCACAAGTTACTGTCGGATTGCTTGTATTGTTATTTACCGTTGCGGAGCATGTGGCTGTACAACCTGTTGACAGATCAGTTACTGTTACGGTATATGTTCCGGCTGCTAATCCGCTTTGGCTTGAATTGGTATTGCCACTGTCCCACATAAATGACACTCCCGTGGCGGTAGCAGTTACTGTACCATTCGGTATGGTGCAACTTGTATTATCTGTTGCACCACAAGTTACAGTTGGGCTGCTTGTATTATTATTTACCGTTGCAGAGCAAGTTGCAGTACATCCGGTTGACTGGTCGAATACCGTTACCGTATAGGTTCCGGCAGCTAATCCGCTCTGGTTTGCATTGGTTGATCCATTGCTCCAAACATACGTAACACCGCTAGCGGTTGCACTTACAGTTCCATTAGCTCCGATACATAGTGTATTGTCAGTAGCAGCACAAGTTACTGTCGGATTGCTTGTATTGTTATTTACCATTGCGGAGCATGTGGCTGTACAACCTGTTGACAGATCAGTTACTGTTACGGTATATGTTCCGGCTGCTAATCCGCTTTGGCTTGAATTGGTATTGCCACTGTCCCACATAAATGAAACTCCCGTGGCGGTAGCAGTTACTGTACCATTCGGTATGGTGCAACTTGTATTATCTGTTGCACCACAAGTTACAGTTGGGCTGCTTGTATTATTATTTACAGTTGCAGAACATGTTGCAGTACATCCGGTTGACTGGTCGGTTACCGTTACTGTATAGGTTCCGGCAGCTAATCCGATCTGGTTTGCATTGGTTGATCCATTGCTCCAAACATACGTAACACCGCTAGCGGTTGCACTTACTGTTCCATTAGGTGTGGTACAATTTGTATTATCTGTAGCACTGCAAGTTACAGTCGGGTTGGCTGAAATATTACTTACCGTTGCTGAGCATGTGGCTGTGCATCCTGTTAATGTATTTGTAACCGTAACTGTAAACGTACCTGACGCTAATCCAGCTATAGACGAAGTAGTTGCTCCATTACTCCATAAGTAGGTTACCCCACCAGAACCCGAAGTGGTAATATTTCCATTAGGCGCAACACAATTGGTGTTATTTGTAGGTGTGCATGTTACAGTTGGATTACTTGCATTATTTACAATAGTTGAACTGCAAGTTGCAGTACATCCTGTTAATGTATTTGTAACCGTAACTGTAAACGTACCTGACGCTAATCCAGCTATAGACGAAGTAGTTGCTCCATTACTCCATAAGTAGGTTACCCCACCAGAACCCGAAGTGGTAATATTTCCATTAGGCGCAACACAATTGGTGTTATTTGTAGGTGTGCATGTTACAGTTGGATTACTTGCATTATTTACAATAGTTGAACTGCAAGTTGCAGTACATCCTGTTAATGTATTTGTAACCGTAACTGTAAACGTACCTGACGCTAATCCAGCTATAGACGAAGTAGTTGCTCCATTACTCCATAAGTAGGTTACCCCACCAGAACCTGAAGTGGTAATGCTTCCATTAGGCCCAACGCAATTCGTATTGTTTGTTGGTGTGCATGTTACAGTTGGATTACTTGCATTATTTACTATACTTGAACTGCAAGTTGCCGTACATCCTGTTAAGGTATTTGTAACGGTAACGGTAAAAGTACCAGTTGCTAATCCAGCTATAGACGAAGTAGTTGCTCCATTACTCCATAAGTAGGTTACCCCTCCAGAACCTGAAGTGGTAATACTTCCATTAGGTCCAACACAATTTGTATTACTTGTTGGTGTACATATTACAGTTGGATTGATAGCATTATTTGCAATTGTTGAACTACAAGTTGCAGTACATCCTGTTAAGGTATTTGTAACAGTAACTGTAAACGTACCTGAAGTTAGTCCGGTTATAGACGAAGTAGTTGCGCCATTACTCCATAAGTAGGTTGCCCCGCCAGAAGTTGATGTGGTAATACTTCCATTAGGCCCAACACAATTCGTATTGCTAATAGGATTGCAGATGACCGAGGCAGTATTCACTGTTCCGCTCGCAGCCACATTTTGCGTTGTGGCTCCTATAGAGGTGCAAGCAACGTTACCAGCAGGAGTTCCAGAAGCCAAAGCACTCAACCGCACAAAATGGTGGTGGTTGGCACGGAACCTGAAGAAGGGGTTAACGAAACTGATCCTGCAAATCCACTACCTGATGTTAACGAAACCTCGAAGTCTGCGGGTGCAGTTACCACAAGGTTTGCGGTAAGTCCTGTACCTGCAACAGTAAATGATTGCTCAGCAGAAACTGCTCCCTGGCAAGAAGTAAAAGGATTTAATGTGCCTGTAGTAGTTATGCTTGTATTTGAAACAGGGGCATTTACAGGTCCTAAAATTTCAAAATCATCTATCATAAAACCATCCACAGCATAACCATTACCAGGGTAACCAGGTATTACAGATAATACAAAACGGAAAGTAACATCAGGTTGTCCTACCAATGCTGGTGCGCCTGTTGTTATATTATAAGTACACAATGTATTATTAGCTGTTAGTGTCCAACCATATTGGTCAGAAAAAACAGCTACATCAACCGGACATCCTGCTGCAGGCCCACGGTTATACCAGTTGGTAGAAGCAGGGTCGGCATTTACACCTAACCTTGTCCAGGTAAGTCCTTTATCAGTTGAGTATTGCAACTGCACCGCAAAAGGGGCATTACAGAAAGTTATTTCCATACTTCTTCTAAAACGCAAGGTGTAAGCACTTGCGCTTGAAGTAAAATTGTATGATGGGGTTTGTAACACACAGGCATAATCCCCTGCAGTAAGGTCTGCATCGAGGTCCGTTTTCCATACATTTTGGGGTGAATTAACAGTCGTCAAGAAATTGGTTGGTACACCACGCTCCCATTTGTTTATGCCACCACGTATGGCTTGTGAGCCGAAATCATCAGGATTTGTTTCGAAGGTACCACCATCACTCGCGACCACATAAGGAGTGCCACGGTTTGGTAGAATCTGAATATACTGTGTTTTGGTTAAAGTTGAAGCCCCAGCGTTTATGGTTAGCGTTACATTGAATTTACCGGCTGTTGTATAAGTGTGACTAGGATTCTCTGCAGTAGAAAGTGGTGAACCATCGCCAAAATTCCATGACCATGAAGTGGACTGATAGCTTTCGCTTGTAAATTGAATGCTGCTGTTGATATAAGAAAGCTGAATATCAGAACTAAAAATTGCAGTTGGTGTAGTAAACAAATCTGATGCGTATAAACCACGGCCATGTGTGGCAGCTATCACATACTTATCACTCTGACGAAGTTGTAACATGTCTACCCTTACGTTTGCAAGCCCTGAATTACTGGCTCCCCAATTGGTTGTTCCTCCATTTAGGTTATCGGTACTCCATACTCCAAGTTCAGTAGCAATAATAACCTGATCGTTATTATTCGGATTAAACAAAGCCCAGCGGATTGGCATATCAGGCAAGTTACCTTCTACCGATGTCCAGCTTGTTCCTCCATTTGTACTTTCCCAAACACTATTAACTCCGTAATTGCTAAATGTGGCAAGCAAGTGGTTATCATTTCCTGTTTCAACTTCTACGCAAGAAACATATGAAGTTGGTAAACCGGCACTGATATTTGTGATTGTTGGTGTAGCTGTATGTGCGTTATCAACTTGCACAACCCTTCCACTTACTGAGCCAAAGAATACGCGGTTTGCTGTGTTTGGCGAAACCTTTACGGCAGACACCTGTCCATTTAACGCAGTAGCGCTAATCGCGGCAAACGTTGCACCTGTTTGAGGATCATCCCAGCGAAGGTATTGGTTGGAGTTATTGGCAGCATAGATTCTATTATTTACATCATCATAATCAGAAGGGTTAATAAACTGCCCTGTACCACCAAAAGTCACATTCGTCCATGTATTTCCACTATCACTTGACCGATAATAATCATTAAATACATATTGTGTAAATTGAAACTGAGGTTGGTCTTGATCGATATGACACCAGGCACCATCGCCACCGGTAACCTCCACAGTTGATTGCAGACCACTCAATTTAAACTGATGTGTTCCATTGTCCTGCGCCCCTGCCAAATAATAAGAAGTTTGGGAAGCAGGATGCATTGCACAGGCATAAAATTGCGCTGTTCTGTAATTTGTGCCTTTATCCGAAATGGTAGGTGTGGCAGTATTCGCATTGGTAGAACGATAAACGCCACCATCATTTACAAAATAAGTGACTGAAGAACTTCCATTTTGAAAAACAATATTATGTTGATCAGCATGCACATTTTGAAAACCAAAACCACCATACCAATGTGTAATCTGGGTCCATGTGCCAGCGCCATCAGCGCTTAAAAAAAGATCGATACCTCCTGCAAAAAGTCTGTCTCTATTATTTGGATCTACTGCAATTGTTAAATCATACCATGCCTGTCCTCTTGAAAAATCTGTAGCCGGAATACCCGGATCAGCATCTAAAGGTTCTGTTCTCACTGTCCATGAAGTGCCACCATTAGTTGTTTGCAATATTCCATTCACAACATTGCCGAGTTCAACCACTGCATATGCATAGCTTGCGTCACTGGGGGCACAGGCTAATTCTATTCTACCAGCTGTTATACCTAAGGTTTGTGCAGCAGCAAAAGTTACCCCGGCATTTGTAGATTTATGTACCGAACCACTTAGCGTTGCATATACATCGCCATTAGCTGCAATGTCTACATCATAGCAAAAATTATTTGCAGCACCTGTTATTCCTAATCCTGTGCCCAATACTTTTGCCCATGTTGTGCCGCCATCAGCCGAGCGTTGTAACCCTCCCGATTTAGTTGCCACAAACACAATACCTGTGCTGTTAACTTCAACTTTCTGGCAGTAGTGGAAACTAGCATTGTTAGTAGAAGCTAATTGTGCCCATGTAGTTCCTCCATTGGTACTTTTCCAAACACCGAGTCCGCGTATGGCATCACCATTGTTATAGCCTTCTCCAGTTGCGAAATACATTATTTGTGTGTTGGAAGGGTCGTACGCTATAGAAGTTACTGCAAGGTTACTTGCCAAATCATTAACAGGCGTCCAATTGGGCGTAGCTGAATTGATGTTGGTAGTTTTCCATAATCCGCCACCAACACTGCCAGCCCATACGGTATTGCCTGTGCCATCATTAGGGTCAACCATTATTGCCCGGCTTCGGCCTCCCTGATTGATTGGACCTTGTTCTTTCCAACTTACTCCACTAAGAGGCCCTAGTGAAAGTGCCATTAACTGATCCTTATAATCTTTAGCAGCTAGCAATCTATCCGTAGGAACGTATCCAAGTTTAGGATCCTTCATCATCAGGATATCACGTGCAAGAATTTCTGCAGGCCCATCTTTTTCCTTTTTCTCTTCTTCCTCTTCTTCAGCATGGTCATTATCTTTCATCTGGCTCATATCATAGGGGTAATTACCAGATACTAAATCATCATCCAATAAGTTGAGTCCGTTCCCTTCTTGAGTAGAGCTAGCATTCGCCAAGGTCTTATCACACTCTTCCTTACCATCTTTAGCAGTTTGCTTTGCCTCTTCATTATCTGCATGCTTAGAAGACGCTAGTTTATCCTGATTACCCTTTTGTAAAGATCGCTCCAAACAATTAGCTTCTTCTTTTGTTTCAACTACTGCTACCGGAATTTGGAACTGTTTCAATACTGACACTGGTTCAACAGCATTGTCTGAAGTAGTTGCAGCCGTTTCTTTAGGCAATAACGGCTTATACGGCTTCTTCTCAGTAGCCTGTGTCAACCTATTATTCTCATTCATAAAAAAATAGCTTGTACTACATAAAGCAGCAACCATAACCATTACAATTGGATAAAGGACTTTTCTAAAGTTCATTTTGATGATATGTTTAAAAATTGAATTACTTAGTATTAACCTTAACGTGTCTACAAAAAATTTCAAGCATTACAAGAAAAAAAGGAGTTTCAATATAAGGTGACGCAAACATATAAATATCTTTAAGATAACAAAACTCTATAGCTATCGTTTTTACATCATGCTTTGATTAAAAGATATATTTTAGCCCGGGCTTGGTGACTAATATTCATTCTGACATAAATCTATTTGTTGGCTTTGCAAAAAAATAAGTGCACAGAAAAATGGCCAAAGCGCCAAACACTCATGCATTAGGACCAGCATAAGGGCACTCAATACAACTAAACGAGTAAGTATTTTAGCCGAATAACAAAGAGCAACAATCCCAAATTAAGCGCGAGGTACTTTTGAACTTCAACTAACTTTGAGTTTTAATCGCTTATTAAATTGAGATTTAATTGTAACACGATTACGAGAATAACAGTGTCGATCTTTAAGAGTTAAACACTAATGTTGATAGATTCAATTATCTTATAACTCCTGCGTGGCTTTACTATTTTTTATGCAATCAATAGAGCCCCAGCCGATAGATTAATACAAATGCAGAAACTGATAAACAGCAAACTCAATTTATAGTGGAATGGTAATGGTAACCGTAGTGCCCCTACCCAGCGCAGCATCAAAATCTATCTTGCCATGCAAGTAATTTACTCTGGACAATATATTGCTTAAGCCAATTCCATTTTTTTTTAATGCTTCTTGATAATTAAATCCTTTGCCATTATCCTCCATCATAAAAACAAGTTCATCAACATGTCTGATTAGCTGCATATTAATCTTATCTGCCATTGAATGCTTGATTGTGTTTGCAACCAATTCTTGTAAAATCCTAAACAAGAAAGACTCGGTGTTATCATCGAGCCTCTGTTCAAGACCTACAATCTCTAGCTCTACCTTAAGTTTGCCCGAAGATGCAATCTTATCTACTAACTCACGCACAGCATTTGCAAGGCCTGATTTGATAAGCATATTAGGCAACATGTTATGCGAAATATTACGAATTTCCTTTGCCGAATCATCAACCATGTCAATGGCATTGTGTAACTTACTTTTTAATTCTGTGGCAATGGATGCATTTGTTTCGGCTACACTTGCCAGATTCATTTTGGCTGCTGCAAGCATTTGACCTACACCATCATGTAGCTCGCGGCCAATTCGTTGCCGTTCTTTCTCTTCAGCATCAATTATTGCTCGTGTTCGCAATTCCTGTTGTTCCATTATGTGGCGGTTATGAAGTTGTTGTTGCTTGTTTTTGCGATATTGAAAAAACAAATACCCTAACAAAGCCAACAAAGCAATACCTGCAATAAGTACTATAATCTGATTTCGCTGTTTACTTATAGTGAGGCTATTAATATTGTTTTGTTGTTGTAATAATCGATTTTCAGTTTCCTTTTTTTCAGTGTCAAATTTCACCTGCATTTCTTCCATTGCATGTTGTTTCGATTCGCTCATAATGGAATCATTCATGGCTAAAAACAGCTCATTATACACTAGTGCTTTCTGAAAATTTCCTTGCTGTTGATAAACCTCCGAAAGTATAGCATAGCACTTTTTCAAAATAAGTGGTGACTCTACCTGCTTAGCCAATAAAATAGACTCGGTGCAGTTTGCAATGGCCTTATCGTATTGACCGGAATTTTTATAGATATCACCAAGCGACATGGATGATTGAGCTTGCCCGTTAACATCCCCAATCTCTTTGGCTATAGCCAAAGCAGTTTCATGAAAGCCTGCTGCCTCGCTATACTTTTTTAAATTGCTATTAGCAAAACCCAAGGCCGCATAGGCTACGCTTTGATTATATTTGTCTCCCTGCTTTTGCGCCTGTTGTAGAGAAAAACTACCATAGTATATAGCACTATCATTTTTACCTAATGAAGCATAAATGCTCGCCATATTGGCCGCCAGTCCCGCTGTTGAATTGCCCCCGCCACTTTCCTCTTCCATGCGGAAGGCTTTGTTGAAATAGAAAAGCGCCTTATCGAGTTGTTCAATTTCTCCGTAAACTGTTCCCAAATTGGCGTAACCTTCGCTTATGTTTCGCAGATTTCCCTGCGATTCTTCAATTTTGATAGATTTTAAAAAATAGTCAAGTGACAAGTCATACCATCCCTTGTATCGGTAAACATTGCCCATGTTATTAAGCACCGCTGCTATACCTGCCGTATCTTTCATGCGCTCCCTAATTAGGTAACAGGTATCGTAGTTCTTTAGTGCTTCGTCCAGGTTGCCCTGCATAGATTGTGCAATGGCGATCATATTGTATGCCTTGGCATACAAAAAGTCGTTTGGCTTATTGTTTAATATGGACAAACATAACCTACCCAGGCGCTGCACCGAGTCGGGGTTCTGTTGCATCATCTGCCAGGCAAGGTCTATACATGCCTTTGCCCTTAACGTGTCAGTAGCTTTCGAAAGAATAATCGCTTGTAAGCTATCT
>JADKDR010000015.1 GCA_016714535.1 Bacteroidota bacterium | reverse complement strand
ATAACGTTTTGGGCTTGGCGAAGGTGGGGATTAAAAGTACCAAAATTCCAAATTTAGCACAAAAGCTAATAGAAGTACAAATGTTCAATTTAGCACTTCAGCCCACTTTTGCCAAACCCATGTTAGCGGTTCGTTGTTTTTTGAACATGATTTTCCTTTCCAATATGGTGCTATTATTTTCCTTCTTTGTGGCTCAAAATCAATAGAATTATTGTCACAATGAAACAAAAAACTGTTGCTTGAATTGAACCTTCTGGTCCCAAATTGTCCACTGTAAACCATTCTGCTCCTTCTATTTTAGAAGTAATTAATGTTTTAAATTGAAAAACCCGAAACATTTTATCGAATATTGCAGATTGTGTAAAAATTCCAAACAAAAAGTGAATTGCACCAGTGGAAACCATAAATTTCTGGAATAAATATAGGCAGATGCTAATAAAAGTCCTGCTTGTGTTGCAAGTCCAAGTGCAGCTATTAATGAACTATTAGGGTTTCAAAGGTGCATTAGCTCCAAATAAAATTGCGGATATAAATAATGCAAAATAACTTCTAATTTCTCTTCTGTTATTCTAAATACTATACCTCTCATTAAAATTTCTTGAAAATTGCAGAAGTAAAAGCCATTGCAAATGGTGGGACTAAAAAAGGAGAGGTTTATTGAAACCAGTGAATAACCACCTTTTAAATAAATAACAAGTATTGTCCAATGATTGTAGTAAAACACCTAAAATAATTCCTATTGTCAAACTTTTTGAAAAGTCCAATTTTTGACAATTCTTTAATTTCTCTTTTTCGTAAAATTTATATAATGTTACATACAGAAACTAATGCAAAATTACAACTTCACTATTCCATTTATTAAGTTTTTATATCATATCTAATTCCGTTAAGTTTAACAGTTTACCTACTAATAATTGTTTGGGTTGCAGCTAACTTGCGCATACCCGCTACATCATAGCGCATATACAACACTATTCTGCGGATATGCGCTACTTTTGTGTTTTATTCATATGGCAATAGTAATGTTTTTCTATCATAATTTATCGAAGGGTGAAATAGTATTTTGTATCGATTTGGTACTTACATGTGTATATATTTCTGTGGTTCGGCTGCTGCTATGGCCTAGTAGTTCTTGTATATAACGTAGGTCGGTGCCACCTTCGAGCAAGTGTGTAGCAAAACTATGGCGCAGCCAATGCAATGTAACGGGTTTGGATATATTTGCTTTCACTAAGGATTGTTTTAATACTTGTTGCAAGCTGCGTGCATCATATTTAGTTCCGGTTATTTGGCCTTCAAATAAATAGGTTACAGGTTTGTACATATTGAAATATTCGCGTAGCAGTATTAAAATTTTAGGACTGAGCGGCACAATTCTATCTTTTTTTCCTTTGGCATTTTGAATCAAAATAATATTTCGTTTCGAATCGATATGTTGGGGCAGTAAGTTGAGCAATTCACCACAACGCAATCCACATGCATATATGAGCGAGAGCATTATTTTGTGTTTCATATTGGTGGGTGCTTCCAATATTGCTTTCACCTCATCTTTGCTCAGCACATTGGGCAACTTGTCGGCTTTCTTTGGCCTGTGAATAATATCGATGTTAAGGTTTCTGTTTTCAATAGTTCGAAAAAACAATTTTATGGCATTTACTACTTGGTTTTGGTACGATGCCGATAAGTTGTATTTCAAAATATATTCGTTATTAAACATAATTACATCTTGGTTATTTATTTCATGCACAGCTTTATAACTATAATATTTTAAAAAGGTGGTTAATGCCTCGGTATATACTTTTATTGTGCTGTCACTATATCTTTTCGATTTCAACCAAAGTATGTACTTATCCACTTTTAGTATGCACGCTTCACTCAGCGATACTTTTGTAAACTGCAGTTGCAAATTTTTAGAGTCTGTTTTTGTAGCAGCCGCATTATCATTTGTACTTTCATTGGTGTTGGTTATTATTTGCAGCGTAGCAATGCGATTACCAAAATGTATTTTGATACGTTGCAGATTGTTGCCATAATTGGGTACTACCCAATGCAATAACTTTTTGTGCCACACACTATATCTCAACGAAATAATAAATTTAGTATCGTCATCATTTTTTGGCAGCTTGATTATTATTTTTTTATCCATAACCTGTATGTGTACACCTGTTTGCATTATTGGTGATACAGCATCGCAGTTATGCGCATTAAGGTTTACATTAGTTTGTGGTATGGCAATGGGCATGTTTATTTCGTTTTCTTTTTCTACATGTTTGGGTGCTGCATGGTTATCGGCTAATTTAAATATTAGTCTGTTTTCTTCGTTATTGGGCAGGTGCCAGGCCTTGCATGTTTGGCTCCATTTTGCATCGGGCAGTTTTTTAATCCGTGCAATAGCATCAGGGTTTTGTCGAAATATATAGCTATCCGTGATTGGTTTCGGTGTTCAATTATTTGTGCTTTCCATTTCATGATGATATAGTTTTCTTTTTTTTTCAAAAATAAAAAATTAAATCGGATGGTGATTTAGCAATTTTGAATAACCAACCCACAAAGCTGCAAACCACATGCCCATAGCCCCGATTGTAGCGGTTATCTTATGCCATTCCAATAAAAAATAAAAAAGCAATGGCATACATAAAAGCGGGAAAGCGGGACCGGCCGTTTGAAAAAGGAAGAAATGTTACATTTCAAACATTTGTATTATGGTTTACCGAAACAACTTAGGTTTTGGAAAACAAGCTATTGAAGTTGTTCGGAAATACTAAGAGTACGTTATGTTTTCATTCGAAAATCTAACTACTCTTTGTATAAATAGAAAGTACTGTTTTTCTGTCCTGAATAATTTCGATAATGTTTCTAGCAATTGGTAATTATGGATTTATAGATTACGTTTCGACTCTATGTGTAAAGATTATTTTGTTCTGGTTATAATTATTTATTTTTATGACCCCAATGTTATTCCAAAATAATAAATATATTTGACATCGAATAAACCGCAACTTGAAATGTTCAAAAGCTGTTTCATTTTATTTCGATTTAATTTTCATCATAATTTGTTGTGGTACAGGCTTAGTTTATTGGGTTAGAAAAAAATACAGCGTATGCTGTTTCGATTTATATTTTAAACGATTTAATAAATAGTATTATGAAAAAAACGATGTACACCTTGAAGGTTTTTATTGGGCAATTTTTCGGAATAAACAAAATTAAGCGCTAACTTCTTTTGCAATTTGTGCAATAATTTTCGTCCACCAATGCGTGGCATTTGGTGTCGCTCTTTCCTAATCATTTCTAACACTATTTGATTTTCCAATTGCTCTTGTTCGTACTCATTATTCCTTTTATAGTAAGCTTGTTTGCTGTAGCCAAGCAGTTTACAAAGTCCAGTTATGCTTACTTTTTGGGTGTTGACTTTGTATGTTTGAACTGATTGGCTCCATACTTTTTTCTGATAGGAATGTTTAATTGAGTTTCGGCAATTTCTATCATAGTCTTATACACATTAGTTCGATGCATTTCGTTTTGAAGTTGCTCCTCCAATAACGCTATTTTGCGCTTTAAAACATTAAACTGCTCTTGCTCTTCTTTGTTCATCGACTCCAAAGATAATTCTGGTATTGTTTCTGGCCAATCACTATATTGACGTATCCAATACAACACAGCAGATTTACCTTTAATACCATAAACTCTACGGGCTGATTCTTTACTCAATTTGCCCTGCATTACCTCCATCACTACTTTTCGTTTGAAGGTTTCACTGAATTTTTGATTTGATTGGTTTTTCATAATCCTGATTTTTGTTGACTTTTCAACATCCAATCAGTCAACCTATTTCAGGACGAGACAGAGTAGTCATGTAAGCCAAAATACACCCCAAACCCCTTAAGGGGCTTAAATACAAGGAATTTTGGTTTATAGTTGCTTTAGGTTTCCTATTTAAATTTTGCTTGTTTGTAAAAAGTAAAGTATTGTGTGTAATTGAAAAAACTATAAATCAAATAGAACGAGTAACGTAATGATACGAAATAGCCATCCGAGAATAGGTAAGCTCCAGAAAGGGGTTTGGGGTGTATTGTAACGGTGAGTGTAAACGTACAGAGAGAGTATGCCAAGTGAGCCAGTATAAGACGGTGGATATAAGTGAGCTTGGTGCGGGGGTTTATTTTTGTAGGATGAGGTGGCCGAGTGGTGAGGGGAGTGTAAAGGTGGTTAGGTTGTAGTGGTATTGCAATGGAAGAAAAATTGTTATCGAAAGAAAAATTATTTAGAGGCACGAGCTGCAAGCTCGCGCCAGCGGTGAAACATTAAAAATGTTTCAAAATCTAATCTTCGACAAGCCCTTCGGAACATGTCGAAGAGCTTTTTTTTTGGAATAATGAATCAAACGAAGTTATCAGCCTTATCACTAACCCCGACAGTAGCGGCATCCTTTTATTTTTTCTATTCTTAAAACGCACAAAAAAATAAAAGATATAGCGGATGGCGGGACTCGTGTATGTTAGCAGTAGGCCGCCCGCTGTTTCATCTTTGGATATTGGCTTGCGGGCTACAAAGCAGCTGGCGTGTTGCCTGGTTGATAACTAAAAGCTAATAAGCCTTGTTATAGATGAATGTGGGGTTACTTTTGCGTTTCTGTTTTTTAGTGAATATAATTTTTTTTTGAAGCATACATGTCGGTTGATTTTTTAAATGATTTGAATAGCGTACAGCGCGAAGCGGTGGAGCAGTTGGAGGGTCCGGTAATGATTATAGCGGGTGCCGGTTCGGGCAAAACGCGTGTACTTACTTATCGCATAGCACACCTGGTAAATAGTGGGGTTGATGCTTTTAATATTCTTGCCCTTACATTTACGAACAAGGCTGCTCGTGAGATGAAAGATCGTATTGCAAAAATAGCAGGTGATGATGCGCGCAATTTATGGATGGGCACGTATCACAGTGTGTTTGCCCGCGTGTTGCGCATAGAGGCTGAGAAGATTGGTTTTCCATCTAATTTTACAATTTACGATACGGATGATAGCAAAAGCCTTGTGCGCAGCTTGTTGAAGGAGCAGGGGTTGGATGATAAAACATACCCTGTAAATTCGGTGCTTAACCGCATATCAAGTTTTAAGAATAACTTGAAAAGCTGGCAGCATTATCAGCAGGATGTGGATCAGGTAAATCATGATACGGTGTCGGGCAAACCCATGATGGGTTTGCTGTTTGAGTTATACAGCAAGCGTTGTTTAAAGTCGGGGGCGATGGACTTTGACGATATTTTGTATTTCACCTATGCCTTGCTTGCCAAGTATCCTGAAGTGTTGTTGAAGTATCAGAATAAGTTCAAGTTTGTTTTAGTGGATGAGTTTCAGGATACGAATTTTGCACAGTATCAAATTGTAAAAAAGTTGGCTGCACAACACGAAAACATTTGTGTGGTGGGCGATGATGCACAAAGTATTTATGCTTTTCGCGGTGCGAATATTCAGAATATTCTAAATTTTGAAAAGGACTATCCGGATTTGAAAACTTTTAAGTTGGAGCAAAATTATCGTAGCACCAAAATTATTGTGGATGCTGCCAATGGGGTGATTGCCAAAAATAAAAGTCAGCTGAAGAAGAATGTGTGGACGGATAATACGCAGGGCGATAAGATAAAAGTGCTACGTGCCATGTCTGACAATGAGGAGGGGAACACGATTGCAAATGAGATATTTCAGGCAAGGATGAATGAGCAGTTGGTGCATAAGGACTTTGCCATATTGTATCGCACCAATGCGCAGTCGCGAGCATTGGAAGAGGCCCTGCGCAGGATGAACTTGCCCTATCGCATTTATGGAGGCGTATCGTTTTATGCACGTAAGGTGGTGAAGGATTTGTTGGCATATTTTAGATTGGCATTAAATCATAACGATGAGGAAGCGCTCAAACGTGTGATTAATTTGCCTAAGCGTGGAATAGGGGATACCAGCATTGATAAGATGATAGTTGCCACGGATGCCAATCAGTGTTCGCTATGGGATGTGGTACTTAGTATACATGACTATTGTCAGGATGTAAGTGCAAGTACACGTGCGCAAATTCAGGACTTTGGATCGATGATAAAAAGTTTTGCTGTAGTGGCAAAGCAACATAATGCCTACGAAGCTGCAAGTTATATAGCTGAGCATAGTGGGTTGCTAAAAATGTACTTTAGCGATAAAACAAACGAAGGAGTTAGCCATTACGAAAACTTGCAAGAGTTGCTTAATGGTGTAAAGGAGTTTACTGATACCGGACGCAATGCGGTACCTGCACCTGAGCGTGCCGATGAGCAGCCTGCTGAAGTGCGCAAGTTGGAATTGTATATGCAGGATATTGCCTTACTAACCGATGCGGATGCAGATAAAAAAGATGGTAACGATGATAAAATAAGCTTGATGACGGTGCATGCTGCCAAAGGACTCGAGTTTAAGCATGTGTTTATTGCCGGTATGGAAGAGAATTTGTTTCCAAGTATGTTGTCGCTAAACACGCGCGAAGATTTGGAGGAAGAGCGAAGGTTATTTTATGTTGCTATAACCCGTGCCGAGCGCAAGTTATGTTTATCGTATGCGATGTCGAGGTACCGATGGGGCAATTTGCAAAATAGCGAGCCTAGTCGTTTTCTGGAAGAAATTGATCCTGCACATTTAGAGTTAGTTACTTCTAAGGCATCTATTCATGATTTTGCTCCCCCTGCTGATGAGTGGAGTCAGCCTGGTAAAAGTGCTTTCAGGCTGCGGCCACCAGCGCCCAAGCAAGCAACACAGGCATTGCCCTCCCGTTTTAAGAAGGTGAATGCTGCCGCTGCCACCGGTGCGGCAACGCCCACAGCGCTTGACGTAGGTAATACGGTTATGCACGATTCATTTGGTATCGGAACCGTAGTTGCCATAGAGGGCACACCGCCCAATAATAAATGCACCATCAACTTTAAAGATGCGGGATCGAAAACATTACTTATGAAGTACGCGCGCCTGCGCGTGATTGAATAGTGCGGTTAATCGCAACACACTTCTACCTTTTCTATTTTTACAAAGGCTGAATTGTAAATTTTCAGATAGTATATACCCTTAGTTACATCGCTTACATCAATCGAAAATAGCGAATGATCGTAAAGTCTTCCTGTTTTAACCACGCTGCCGCGCATATCGGTTAGTTCAAATTGCAACTGTGAGTACGGTGCATTAATTTTTACATGCAAGGTTGTGGTTGCAGGATTTGGAAATACCTGCACCATATCCTGAAGCGATTGGGAGGTATGCTTAGCAATGTTTTTCTGACTTATGTTTGGTACTACCTGATTGGATATAATAATCAGTTTTGGAATAGCAGTATTGCTTTCGCTTGAATTGAAAATAGCTGTAACATTTCCGGGTTTATTGAGGCAGCTAATGCCAATTGGAATTTTACTAAAGCCGCTCGATATATATTCGTTTACATAAGCGGTTACATCCCACATATAGTCTTTTTGATTTGTTCCTTTTACTCTTGCTTGATCGAGCAATGCGCCAAAGGTTGGGGCATTGTTAAAGGTGACCGTATTTTGTCCCCAGGTATTTGAGCTAAGCTTGTATGCACCAATGTTAAGGGATGAGGTAGTGGTTTGGTTAAGTGCTCCATGCATCACCAATAAAGCGGAATCAACAGGATTATTCAATCCTGAGATATCAAACTTTAGAATGGTTTGTTGAAAATTGCTGTTGGCAGCAGTTGCCTGCCTGCAGGCTAGTTTCAGAGGGTCGGTGTTGCCAAGGGCAGTATTAGCGTAGGTTCCACTGCGTATATAGGCATCACCGTTTACAGGAATTTCTACCACATCAGCATTTCTAAACAATGAGGAGGCAGCAACAACCTGTTTATTAATTCCAGGCCCGGCATAGCTTACTATCAAATTTTCTGCACCATTGTACTCCAGAAAACCAACCGATATTTTATGTAATCCGGCCTGCAATCCGATGGTGCCCGATTTTTCGAGCATTCCATGCAGTCCGTCATTATCAACAATTAATGCATCGCCAATGTATAAATTGCTTCCATCATCCGATGCGGTATAAAAGGTGTAAATACCATCGCTTGGTACATTGATATAGCCGCTAAACTGAACGGCAAAGAAGTCGGTATTTAAATAGGTCGCAACCGAAATGGTTGCCACAGTTCCTACATCATCAGCAAGTATGGATGCAAAGTCAGGAATGTCGGTCCAGGTGCCTGAATAGTGCTCCATTACGAGACCCTGCACGGTGTTGGACGGATTGTCGGCCGGGCGGTAGATGCCAGTATACGTAGCTGTATACGTTTTGCCGGTTGTAGGGGTGGTAATATTTAATGTGGGAGTAGTTGCAGTATTCCAGTTAACAAAAGAGAAGGTATTGCCACCATTATCAGATTGTGGAGTAATGGCAGTAAGTTGTCGCTTAAGCCCCACCACACTGGGTATAGTAGAAGGTGTTATTATTTCTTGCCCATCTATGCGCAGTTTAAGGCCTTGTGGTACGGTATTAAATTTTAGGTTTACTATTTGAGGAAGTATATCAACAAATGCGGTATCGGATAATCCTGCCGGATCGGTAACATACAGATATAAGCGGTAAAACACATCGGTAGCCACTTCGCCTGCATCGGGAATAGTAATGCTTCCTGTTTTTACTTGTTGCGCAATGCTAGGCCCCGGATGCGTATGGGCGGCATGATGAAAAACAACTTCCCATTGAAACACAGTGGCCGGCAAAGTACCTGTTTCGGCATCTGTTGCATCTCCGCTAAAAGTCAGGGTCATACCTCCTGTATAGGTAGCGGCCGAAGCAGGGCTTATAATGGTGGCAACAGGTGGGGCGTTGTAAGGCAATACAGTTAAGACCGCGCCATTGCTGGTTGCTGTTCCGTAAGCGTTTGTCACCTTGCATGTATACGTTCCGGCATTCGCACCGGTAACATTGTTTAAAGTAAGTACCGAATTGTTGCTGTTTGAAATATTAACACCATTTTTTTTCCATTGATAGGTAATTGGTGCTGTTCCGGTAACGGTTACCATAAACGTTGCTGATTGCCCGCCAATAGCAGTGGTGCTTACCGGTTGTGCATTAATAACAGGTGCACTTATACCAGCAAAACTAATTTTATAAAGCGCGTTGGTGCTGCGCGAGAGGTAGTAGAGATTGCCGTCAGGCCCTTGCTCTAGTATAATGCTTTCAATAGGCAAACCGGTGGCAAAGGTTGTTACTCCCGTTCCATTCGCATTTATATATTTGATGTATTGATTGCAGTAATCAATAAAGAAATACTTATTAGCATAGGTGCTCGGAAAATTTGAAATAGCCGCATCAAACCATGTTCCTCCCGAGAGGGCACAGCCCTCGGTAGCACCCATTCCATTAGCATAACTAAAAAGAGGATAGGAGTAACTCGAATTTGTTCCGGGACCTTCGGTGGCAGGCCAACCAAAATTTAAGCCCCCAAGTGTGCCGTTATTTATTTCTTCAAATAGGTTGCTTCCAACATCCTGTATAAACAGGGTTCCAAAGCCCGGATGAAAAGAAAAGCTGAAAGGATTGCGGAGCCCATAACTCCAGATGCGCTTTTTTTTGCTGTTGCTCGAAGTATAGAAAGGATTTCCTTGTGCTGCACTGCCATCGGTATTGATGCGCAGTATTTTCCCCAAATAGCTTGTTAAGTCTTGCGATGCCGCGGCATTGTTGTTTTCTCCGGCACCAATGTAGAGTTTGCCATCAGTACCAAATTTAATGGTGCCGCCATTGTGGTTGGTGGCATTACTTAGCGGATCAAGATTCAAAATAATCAGCTCGCTATTAGGCACCATCACATCGCCATTTGCCGTTAGGCGCGACACCCTGTTATTGCTACCATTGGGTATAGTATAATGAACATATACATAATTGTTGGAGGCAAAATTGGGATCGAAGGCAATACCGAGCAAACCACGCTCTCCGGTATAACTTGCATTGAGCACTGCAAAAGGTGTTGGTAGTAGCAATCCGTTTTTTACGATTCTTATTTCACCACTCTTGCCGGTAATAAAAATACGGCCGTCCGGGGCAAATGCCATATTGGTGGGACCATTAAGGTTATTGGTAACAAGCGTATGACTAAAGCCTGTAGGCAAGGATTGCCCGATACTGTGGTTAAAACACCAACTCGCAAACAATATTATATAAAGTGCGGTAAGCCGAATCATCAGTTTTTTTCTTTCTTTTTTAATAGTGATCCTAAATGAGGAACTGCAAAATTATTCATCTCAAAACGAATTTTTTTTTTGACCAAATTGCTGATGATATCAAAATTAAATAATTCGATTGATGTATAATGACAACTTAACCTCACCATAACGTTTGAAAATCTAGCCCTACAACTTTTGAACCATATCATCTTTTTTGTGATTATTTTGCGCCCTTAAAAAAATATTGAATATGAATCGAAAATTCAGAATAATTCTGGCCTTGATAGTAATATCATGTTACACAGCAGCAATAGCGCAAAATAATATGGTTGTTATGTTGCCTATGGATAATGCTGTACGCTTTGGTAAACTGCCAAATGGCATGACGTATTACATCATGCAAAACAAGAAACCGGAAAACCGTGTTGAGCTGCGTCTAGCTGTTAATGCGGGAAGCACGGCCGAAGGCGATCATCAGCAAGGTCTTGCCCACATGCTCGAACATCTTTGTTTTAACGGCACCAAAAATTTTAAGAAAAGCGAATTGGTTGATTACCTGGAGTCGATAGGAACCAAGTTTGGCCCGCACCTTAATGCATACACAAGTTTTGACGAAACCGTTTATATGATTCAGTTACCCACAGATAAGGAAGAAATTCTAACCAAGGGGTTGCAGATATTGGAAGACTGGGCGCATAATGTAGCTTTTGACAGTGTTGAAATAGAAAAGGAACGCGGTGTGGTAGTTGAAGAATGGCGCCTTGGTCAGGGAGCTCAGGAGCGCGCCCGCAGGCAGTATTGGCCTGTACTGTTTAAAAATTCGCGTTATGCCGAACGCTTACCTATTGGTAAGAAAGAAGTAATCGATACCTGCTCGCATAAGGCCATCACCGATTTTTATAAAGCCTGGTACAGGCCCGATTTAATGGCCATTGCCATTGTGGGCGATATAGATGTAGATAAAATGGAGCAACTGGTAAAAAAACAGTTCGCTGCAATTAAGGCATCGCGCAACGCGATGCCCATTAAAGAATGGGAAGTACAGGATAATGCAAAGCTTGAAGTGGCCATTGCAAAAGATAAGGAGTTGACTACCTCTATGGTGCAACTAGTCTATAAACAACCGGCTACCTCATTGAAAACTGAAAAAGACTATCGCACTTCCATGTGTCAGAGTCTGATTTCGTCCATCATAAGCTCGCGGCTTGGCGAACGCAGCAAAGAACCTGAACCGCCATTTTTATTCGCACGTGGTGGTTATACCGGACTGGTGCGTACTCAAAATGCATTTATGCTCATGGCTGCAGCACCGCCCAATGGCACCGACAAAGCGCTTGAAGCGTTAGTTACCGAAGCACTCCGCATAAAAAGGCATGGCATTATTCCTTCCGAATTGGAACGTGCCAAAAAGAGTATGATGAAGGATATGGAAGTAAGTTATAATGAGCGTGATAAACGCGAAAGTAGGAATCTTGTGAGTGAGTGTGTGCGGCATTTTCTTGAAGGCGAGTCAATGCCGGGTATTACGGCTGAGTATAATTTGTATAAAAAATTAATGCCCGGTATTACCAAACAAGAACTCGACTCTATGACCAATGTTTATATTACCGAAGGCTACAATGCCGTAGCTATAATGATGGTGCCCGATAAAGCGGAAGTAACTATGCCTGTAGCGGAAGATATAGAAGCCAGAATAAAAAGTATTGGTATGGATGAAATTACTCCGTATATGGATATGGTGACAGACGCGCCTTTGATGGAAATAATTCCTGCTCCTATAAAAGTGGTGAGTGAAAAGCGAATTGAGAAATTTAATATTACTGAATGGAAATTAGCCAATGGTGCCACGGTAGTGCTGAAGCCTACCGATTTTAAAAACGATCAACTGTTGATAAATGCGCAGCGCCTTGGTGGTCATTCTAATTGTGAGGAGGATGATGAGCATCGCTCGGCACTTATAGCTGCAAGTTTGGTTGATGCCAGTGGACTGGGAAAGATGGATGCTACCGCACTTGAAAAGTATATGATGGGCCGCACGGCTAATATAAGCCCGTTTGTAGGAGAAATAAGCGAAGGCTTTAATGGTAACTGCACACCAGACGATGCCGAATTAATGTTTCAAATGTTGCACATGTACTATACCGGCATACGCGAAGATGAAAATATGTACCTGTCCATGTTAAGTAAACAGCGCTCTACGTTGCAAAATAAAAGTGCTTCGCCCGAAAGTAATTTCAGAGATACGATAGGCTATGTAATGTCGGGGTATCATAAGCGCAGCCAACCCATGACTGCCGAACGCCTGTCAGAAATAAGCATGGACGATGCCATTAATTTTTACAAAAGTCGTTTTGCCGGAGTTAATGGAATGGTGTTTACACTTGTTGGTAATATGGATATTGCTAAACCAAATCGCTGATCGAAAAATACATTGCTACTTTGCCGCAAGGCGCTGCCACGCAATTTAAAGATGTGAATGAGATAACGCCAACCGGAAAAGTTGAGAGAACAGTTTATAAAGGAGTAGAACCCAAGAGCCAGGTTTATCTAAAAACGTTTGGACCTATGGAATTTAACCGCACCAATAGGGCTGAGTTTAATATGCTGATTAAGTTGGTAAGTATAAAATTGCGTGAGTCGCTGCGCGAAGATAAGAGTGGCGTATATGGAGTAGGGGTAAACGGCAGCCCCAAAAAATATCCTAAGCAAGGTTATGATATTGTTGTATCGTTTGGTTGCGCACCCGACAATGTGGAGCTACTTATAAAAGCAGCTATAGACGAAATAGAGAAAATAAAAGCAAATGGTTGTGACGAAAAAGATTTGCAAAAAATTAAAGAAACTGCATTGAGAGAGCGCGAAAGCGATCTAAAAGAAAATAATTTTTGGCTGGCTGCTATCAGTCAAAGTTATCTGAATGCAGAAGATATTATCGAAATTGAGAATTACGCTAACATTGTAAATGGCATTAGCAGCGAAAAGCTGAAGCAACTGGCAAATAAGTATTTATCTATGGATAATTATGCACGCTTTGTACTTATGCCTGAAAAGAAGTAGGTCTGATAATTTCATTTTTCAAGTTTACGAACTGTAAGACAGGACGCGTTATCAATCGGCTAGCATATGCTTTGGTAAGAAGGATAGCTATATGCAACGGTAACCATATATGTTGGTCCCAAGAAATTATTTGTAAGTGTTACTGCAAATTATCCCTGAGAAAGAATTAGTTGAATCTAAACAAGTTTATTAACTAGTGAAATAAATTTTCAGCTTCAATTTCTTTAGGGCTTTGTTTGCCGGTGCTGTAAAGTAACTTTAATGTAGCAGCTCCTCCTGCCTGTGCAAAAGCTACTTTTATGCGGTGCAATCCTTTTTGAAGGGCTATGCGGTTCGATTTTTCTACATCGCCATGTAAACCATCATTATCTATCAATACCTCTCCATCCATCCAAAGCACACTGCCATCGTCCGAAGTAAGGTAGAACGTGTACACGGCATCTTTAGTTGCATTAAAAAATCCTTCAAATTCCAGCCCGAAGTTTAAACTTCGGGTAGAGTCATTGAGCGAAATAATTTTGCATTCTCCAGTCTTAATTGCTTTCGAATGTTGTAGATCATTTACTGAGTCAGATTCGAGTTCGTAGGCTTTATAAAGGAGTCCTTGTTTTGGCATCACGAATGTTGCAATGGCATTATGCCATTTATAGGAATCAATTTTTTGGTTGACAACCGCACCCGGAAGTATTCCGTTTTTAAAGCATCTGGCGCTAATGGTGCACGCACCATCAACACTAAATGGCTTGGTGTATAGCATCGATTGTTCTGAAGGAGTACCTCCATCAATCGTATATCTACACTCCATATTCCTGGTGTCAATATGTATTAAAGGGGTTAATGACTGGTCTTCGTAGTGCACTTCTAATTTTGGTTTACCGGCAAACGCTCCACAGTTAGTTAGCTTAATAACAAATGCGTATTCGCTCTTAATTCGGTTAGGATCAAAATCAGGAAGTTGAATCTCAATGTCTTTTTCTTTTTGTTGCCATTTTAAACGATCTTTAGTTTCCATCAATTCGATTTTTGTTTCTGCAGGAATTGTAAAATCTTTTATGACTAATTTTTTAGAAGAAGGATAAATAGGTAACAGGGCATAAAGATTATTTAATGTTGGATTGTAGGTAAAAAACACTCTTTCACAGCGTAACCGGAATCAGGGTCAACAGTAAGTTTTAATAGCAGATCGCCATGACCAGACTTTGGCTTATAATCAACACGTCCTTCACTCCATTGCGATGCATTGCGCCATCGAATGGTATTATAAATTGCTTCATTATTTATATCCATCCAATTGCCCATTTGCAACAAGCGCTCTTGCATAATTGGTGGAATCAGCCCATGCTCATCGGGGCCAATATCAAGTAAAAAATTCCCCACGACTAACCTTATCTATCAAATTAAGAATTAATGTTTGCGCTGAATTATAATCCCATGCATCTTCGGCACGATTATATCCATAGCTCCAAGCCATGCCTCGGCTTTCTTCCCAATAGTGGTTTTCAAACTCTAAATCAGGCTGATACTCGGGTGTAAACACTGCGCCATGCTTAAAGCGGATTCCGGAACCCCAGCGGTCAACAGTTACCACACGGTCTTTAACCGGACTTTCGTTATACAACCATGCTAAAAATTGTTTCGATTTCCAAAGTTCATCGCTTGCATCCCAATCCCCATCGGTCCAGAATACTTCGGGCTTATAAGTGTTTATTAATTCTTTCATCTGCGGCCAGCAATGTTTCTCTACATAGGCGTTGCGATCACTTTTCCACAAAGGATTAAACCACTCATAAAGTGAGTAGTACATGCCTGCATGTACAGTTGTTTTGCGCAGGGCAACAAATAGCTCACCAAGCAGATCGCGTTTTGGGCCTGTTTCAACGGAATTCCATGGAAACCCCCATGTTCTGCTAGCTTCCTTGCTTGGCCACAAGGCAAAGCCATCATGATGCTTTGAAGTGAGCACCACATATTTTGCTCCCGATTTTTCGATCACTTGTGCCCATTTAGTTGGATCATACAATTCTGCTTTAAATTCATCAGCAAGTTGATAATAGGTTTTAGTTCCAAACCGAGTTTTATGATATGCACCTAGCACACTATCACCGCTGTGCATTCTGTATTGATACCATTCGGCATAATTGCCCTTAACCGTAAAGCCCGGAACTGCATATACTCCCCAATGTATAAATATTCCAAACTTGGCATCCTTATACCACGGTGGCACCGGACGACTATCGAGTGATTGCCATGTAGGTTGATAGGGTTGACTTACACTTATTATGCATGACGATACAATGAGTGTAATGAGAAATATTTTTTTCATAATCGTATTTTAATTTTTAAGCAGGGGATATCTATTTTTAATTTTAGGAAGACTGATGCATAGCATCAATAGCTAATCAAATCATTTTAATCTTCCAAAAGAAATGTCATAGAAATTAATTCTAGAGGCTGTGCGAAAATAATTTTAATTAGCTTAAAAAAAACAGAGGCTTAAGAAGAGGCTTTTTTGAGTGTTTAATTTTCCATTGTAAAATAAAAGCAATGGGCAGTGCAAGAGCAAAGTTCATAGAATATAAATCAAACGAAGCGTAGCGCTTATTTTAAAAGCCTTTCAAGGTATTGCAGTGCCATCGTATTTTGTGCATTATAGGCCTGCTCTGCGATATACAACTTTTCGCGGTTAGTTAAGTGCCAGCTTAGTGGAACACGCGAAACCGTATCAGGTAATTGAAAAGTAACGCTTGTAATTTTATTATCAAGTATAGTATTAAGCATTTCAAGATTTCCATCGTTGGCATAGTCCTGCAATGGAATCATATTCATCGAAATACTTCGTATTGGTGCAAAAACACTTTGTACAAATGTTTTGGAGGTGTTGTCTACAGTCTCATTCTTTTTGTTCGTATCGCGAATTTGTATCATCACCACCCCCGATGTATTTTCATTAATCCATTCGCGAAAAATGTAAACAAATCGCATACTCATGTTTAGTCCAAAATTGTCGCGCATGCCGCTATCCATACACTCTAACCGAGGCGAAGTAGGAAGGGTGCCCGGAGGCATTATATATGGGAATGAACTATTGATGCGTAAAGCACTGGTGAGGCGCATGTTTAAGGCATCGTGGTTTTGCATCAATCGCGAAAATTCTACACCATTACTAACCATAGGTGTATTACTTCCTATGGCATCACCCTGATGCAGCAAGTAGCTGCATGGCTGAGGCGATATCAGCAGAAAACGTCCATCATTTATAATAGTTGGAGATAATAGGAGCATGGGAATAGCAGCTTTGGCTTCTTCTGCCTGATAGTCTTTAAGTCGGCCTTGCAAAATTTGATCAAAGTTCTTGTTTACCAACTTTTCCCAATAGTAAGCACGGTCTTTACGATAGTAATTTCCTTCGTCACTAAATTGCTGAAAGGTGAAAAACATATCGTTTACAATCAGGCTAAACATGGGAGCATTGAGCAGGTCCTTACCCACATTATCATAATTTTTTGCATAAGGTAATGTGCTAGTATCGGTGCTTTTATTAGTCCGGTACAATTCGCGATAATATGCTCCACTAATCATTCCACCCGAAGAACCATTTATCATAAATGTTTGATTCATCAGCTTACCGGCAAGCACACTGTCGATTAACTGCATGGTTTTAAAACTAAATACCATACTTCGTACACCACCACCGCTAAGATTTAACAAAACCAATTTTGGTTTTACACTATCGATAGGGGGAGTAAACTTTGCCTTCCAATTATTTAATATAGTCAGGGTATGTTCTGTATCATTGCTTATGGTTTCTTTATTGCACAATGAATCCATGGTTGCAACATTATAGTTGATAGCAGGTTTATCGTAATTGATTCCATACAGACGGTTAGGCTGATTGATAAACTCCATACCAGACAGAAAGTTGAGGAGCAGTAAAATGCCTATGACTGCAGTGGTTACCCATGAGCCCACCCAAAACGAAACAAGCCCCGAAAGCATAATGAGCAAGGTGAACAACAGGAACACACTGGCAGCAGCAGGTATCTGGAATATTTCAAAATCGCGCATTAACCCAAGACTAAAAAACAAAACAAACACTGCAATTTGAAAAGTAGCTGCGTTGTAATGGTTTTTGCGTAATACTTCTCTCAACTTATCTTTATCGTAATGCGAAGTATCGCGCACTAACTTGAGTTTATTTATAGATGCAAGGTATACATCTACATGTACAAGATATTTTTTTCTTCGCAGTTGTTCCAATATTTTTTTGCGTGTAAACAATTGTGCAACCGGGGTCAGTTCATCTTCTTCTTCGCTTGGAGTAATTCCATACAATTTAAAAATACTTTTATCCGTAATGCTAAAATACCAAAACGCAAAAAACAGAATGATCATAAATCCTACAACAAATGAAACGATGAGCAGTAAGATTTCAGTTAGGGTCCGCATTTCTTCATAAAACTGAAAGTGGAAAGTACGAGCGATGTACAGCGAAATAAAAGAAATGGGAATGATAAAGTTATTAAGAGAGTATTTGTAAAATGTGCGCGATATACTTGCAAGGAAAGGAAAGCGGTGACTGTTGAGCAAATAACTGGATATATGATAGGCAATAACAAACAATCCAAAAGCAAAGCCGGTAATGAAAAACGAGAGGTAACTTACTTGTCCCTTATATTCAGGAGCAAAAAACAAAAATGGCACGCCATTGCGTTGCATAAAAATTTCGGTAACGATGCTAAACAATAGAAGCCAATAGAATAGCTGGAAATGATTTTTTTTAACCTGTACCACCACCAGTTGAATAGGGAAGGAGTAGTAAAACCTGCGAATCCATTGCTTATATTCCTTGTTCATGTATAGTTAGTATGAAGGTTGAAAGTTACCCTCAAGATTTCACTCAACACCAATTGACAGGATATTTTATTAACCAAGTAATGAACGATGTAACTATTAATAAATGGTCTTTTTTCACGGTTAACTGAAGAGACCTCCCGAATTTGAAAAATAAAAAAGGTGCGGGCTAAAGCCCGCACCCCATCCTGTTTTTAATACGATAACGTTTACTTGGCGCGCATCTTATTTCCTTTGGCATCATGAGTTACTTCTGCAAGACCTAATGCTTCCATTAAGGGTGGTATATACATACCGAAACGCCCGCGTAGTCCTTTCTTTATACCATACCAACCTTTTACGGATTTTTTCTGAACGGCTGAGCTTCAACAGTGCCCTCTTTGGCAGGTTTTTGCTCATCGGTACTGCCAAGTTCCATCCAATCGCCATGCTTCTGGAGCATGGCATGCAAATCGTCAAGGCAATTAATGTTATACAACAACACTGTTTTTCCTACGGTACAAACAAAGTACATCTTGTCCGTCTTTCTGATCTACATGCATGGTATATTCACTTGTAAGTGGTGGTGTTTTTAATACCATTGGTTTTTCTTTTGTTCCGATTTTATGTTTCATATTTTATTTTGGATTTAGAATTTATAATTAATCAATTATTTGGTTTGAGCTATTGCTTCGGCTTCCTTTTTTAAATCGAAGGCAAATTGTTCAAACGAATTATCAAACGATGGAATCATTTTAGCAAATAAAGGAAAAAATGGTCCTCCTATTTTCTCATGCATGGTAAATTGTGTTTGGTCTTTGCCATACTGAATCAAGCTATACGTTCTCTTGCCCATTGCATCGCCCCAAACAAGCTTTTTACCAACTTCCATTTCTTTTATCGCCAATTTAAATTTTCGTTTTGGATCGAGAGTCGAGGTAAGAACAATTTTCCCATTAGGTTTAATATCTCCTTCAATCGAAATAATGGTAGAGTTCCATCTTTTAAAGTCGCCTGCATTGGTCAACAATGCCCAAATAATGCTCTTATCTGCATGTATGTTTATACTTACTTCAGTTTCGCGGCTAAATGTGCTTTTTACAGTTGAGGCCTTGCCATTTGAATTTACTTGTGTCATTTTGATTTATTTTTTTTGATTTATACCCTTTTTGACGATTGCCGCAAAAGAAACGATAGGATTTTTTGAAAAAAAAATCATTTTTTTTCCATTACTTTTTTATTGAACTGTAAATGAAATAGTTGCAGTTGGCTTCCTGGTGAGTCAAACGGATTAATTTCGCTCATAATTCGAAGCCGCAGGTCAAGCAAATGCTCTTTGTCGCCACGCTCAGCAACACGAGCCATTTCAATTTTATTTTTTTCGACTTCAAAATTTTGCTGTGGATTAAACAAGCCATTAAGCTCGCTGCATTGATTGCAGGCTCCTTGTTTATTAATAAGCGCGCAGCGATTATCAAATACTTTTACCAGTTTACCCCGGCCCATATGCAGGTAGTATTTTACCATCGCCTCGGTGGTATCCATTATAATGGATATTTCAGAAACCTTGAAATCATAAACTTCTTTTAACAACACACATATTTGTTGTTCAAGTGGCAATGATTTGGCAACACACGTAAAACAAAACATAATATTCTCTCGCAATTCAAACTTGCCTTGTGGCGATGATTGTTGAATCTGGGTCATGGAATGAAAATAGTCAGGACTTGCAAGCGCTTCCGTCTTACATATATCAGTTACATTTTCGGGCCAGCGTTTTTGCGCACGCAGATTGTCTTTGGCCATGTTGCTTGATATTGTGAAAAGCCAGGTTTTTAAAGAAGATTCTCCACGAAAAGTGTTTAACTTTTCCGATGCTTTGATAAAAGTATCCTGAATAATATCTTCAGCATCTTCAATGCTTGCAGTTATTCGAAGTAAATAAGACTTTAAAGGCGAACGAACCGTTTCAAACTCGGTAGCAAATTCTGCGATTGTCATCATAAGTGCATGGCGAGATTATTTAAATATTAAATGAATGGAGCTATTGCGCAAAAGTAGTAAACAGCAAATTAAATTTATCGTGGCACTTAAAATTGGTCGCAATACCCAAGTATGTTTATCTTATTCTAAATCATTTGCAGGAATAAAGTTATCCGAATGAGTTACCTCAATTAGCAGAAGATAATTATACATTTGCGCAAAAATTCTCGATAGCTTGAATATTCTGCAACAGGTAAGATGGTTAATTTGGAAAGAATTCACTGTTGAACTAAATCAAAAGTTTTCTTTTAGTGGATTAATCGTTTACGTTTTAAGTAATGTGTATATATGTTACTTGGTGTTTAGCGATTCACTTTCAGTACCGGTGTGGAATGCGCTTTTCTGGATTTTAAATTCGTTTATAGCACTAAACGCGGTTGCCAGAAGTTTTTTAGTGGATTCGCAAGGCGCATTACTATTTCAGTATACGTTGCATCATCCCTTAGCCGTAATTATTTCAAAAATTCTGTATAACCTGGCGCTCATGCTTACCTTATCGCTCAGCATATTTTTACTGTTTAATTTGTTATTAGGCAGCAAGGTGCAATCTCCGGGTTTGTTTGTTGTTTGTATTGTACTTGGCAATCTGGGATTTTCGTGTGTTTTTTCGCTGGCTGCAGCTTTAACGGCACGGGCGGGCAGCAGCACGGTGTTGCTCACCGTGTTGGCATTGCCATTATTGTTTCCGGTACTTATGATCACGGTCATGCTTTCTAAAAATAGCATGGATGGCGTAGCAGCTTCGGTATTTTTGAAAAATATTTTAACGCTTGGTGCCTTGGATTTAATTACCTTTGTGCTCGCATTAATTTTATTCCCATTCCTCTGGAAAGAGTAAATAGAAAAAATTTCAGATGACATTAAAAGATTATTGGTGGAAGTGGCTGGCGGTTGGATTGTTGTTGTACACCATTATTTTTTTGGCTTACTTTCAAATATTCCCAAGCTTGACATTCTCGAAGAGTCAATTCGTAATCTTTATTTCCACGTTCCGGTATGGTTTGCAATGATTTCGCTAATGACCATATCTATGATTTACGGTATCATCTATCTTTTGACTAATAAATTCGAACATGAAATAGCAAGCAGTCAGTCTGCACATGTAGGTATGATGTTGTCCGTATTAGGCATTACCACCGGCATGTTGTGGGCTACCTATACCTGGGGCAAACCTTGGACCAACGACCCCAAACTTAACGGAGTGGCAGTTGCTATGTTATTTTATCTTGCATACTTTCTCCTACGTGCTTCGGTAAATGATGAACTTAAAAGAGCCCGTTTATCAGCAGTCTACAATGTTTTTGCTTATGTAATGCTCATTTTGTTTGTTATGATATTGCCGCGAAGAACTGCTAGCCTGCATCCCGGCAATGGTGGCAATCCGGGCTTTAATGCGTATGATCTCGACAATCACATGCGTACCATTTTTTATCCTGCTGTTTTAGGTTTTATTTTGTTGTCCGTATGGATATTTACTTTACGATACCGGTTAAAAATAGTGGAATTTAAAAGAGAAGATAATTTGCTCAAATAATAGAATGCGAAAAAAGGCAGATTGAAATAGATGAAACAAAATAAAAAGTATCTCTTGATATAAATCAATATAAAAAACGAAAACATGGATTTAATGAGAAGCAATGGAAAAATATTGGTGGTAGTAGGAGTCATAGCTATCATCTTTGCAGGTATAGTTGCTTACCTGATAAATTTGGATAAGAAAATAAAGAAACTCGAAGACGAAAAACAGAAATGAATAAGTATTTGATTTTTGGATTGTTGGCTATAGCAGTTGCTATAGGCTATATTGTAAGCTTAAGTGCCGATGTGAGTACGTATGTTACCTTTGATACTGCAGCACAAAACGAAGGACGTGAATTCCATATAGTAGGCAAAGTGAATTTTAATAAACCCCAGGAGTATAATCCACAAACTAACGCCAATCTTTTTACATTTTATATGAATGATACACTAGGCAACGAAAAGAAAGTTTTGCTTAACAAAGCAAAACCGCAGGATTTTGAAAAGTCGCAACAGGTGGTAGTAATTGGCAAAATGCAATCGGGCGATTTTATTGCCAGCGATATTTTGATGAAATGCCCGAGCAAGTATAACGAGGTAAACGAAAACACAGTTACTACCGATACAATTACATATTGATTTGAACACAGTAGATTACATTGGCGAATCTTTATATTTAGGCGAATGGGGCAAAGCAATGGTAGCCCTTTCTTTTGTTGCCGCATTATTTTCCACTATTTCCTATTTATTGCAGGCCTTTAATAAAAAGGAAACAGACCATAGTTGGTTGCAAGCCGGTCGTATATTTTTTGTTTTACATGGACTTTCGGTGGTTGGTGTGTTTTCATTGTTGATCTATTTAATTTACAATCATTATTTCGAATATCATTTTGTTTGGACCCATTCCAGCATTGATATGGATGCTAAATACATATTAGCATGTATATGGGAAGGGCAGGAGGGAAGTTTCTTGCTCTGGATTTTTTGGCATGTTGTATTATCCGTTGTATTGATCTGGAAAAGCAAAGTGTGGGAGTCGCATGTTATGAGCGTGATTATGCTGGTACAGGTTTTTTTATGCAGCATGATTGTAGGCATATGGATTGGCGATTTGCATATAGGAAGCAGCCCCTTTATATTACTGCGTGAACATCCTGATATGTTCAATATGCCCTTTCTGCAAAATGCCAATTATCTTGAAGGAATAATAGAAAGAGGAGGACGCGGCTTAAATCCCCTCTTGCAAAATTATTGGATGACTATTCATCCACCTACCTTATTTCTTGGGTTTGCAAGTACTGTTATACCATTTGCATTTGCATTAAGCGCATTAATTACCGGTCGTGTGCGCGAGTGGATAAAGCCCTCACTTCCGTACACTTATTTCTCAATCGCTATTCTTGGTGTGGGCATTTTAATGGGAGCTGCCTGGGCATATGAGGCGTTAAGTTTCGGTGGCTTTTGGGCGTGGGATCCGGTTGAAAATGCCTCACTTATTCCATGGATTACCATGGTGGCCGCAGGCCATGTTATGATGATAACAAACCGCACCGGGGCAGGATTGCCTACAGCTATTTTCTTAGCTATTATTTCTTTTCTCCTTATTCTTTATTCTACGTTTCTCACGCGAAGCGGTATTTTAGGCGAAAGTAGCGTACATGCTTTTACTGATTTAGGTATGCAAGGACAACTATTACTATATATGTTATTCTTTACTGTTCTTAGTCTGGGTATGTATATTATTTATCGTAAGCGAATATTTTATCATACCGATGAAGAAAAATCATCCTCACGTGAGTTTTGGATTTTTATTGGGGTGATGGTATTATCAGTTTCGGCTTTGCAAATTTTTATCACTACCTCTATTCCGGTTTATAATAAAATTACTGGCTCACATGTAGCTCCTCCTGTGGATGTAATAGATCACTATAACAAGTGGCAAATACCAATTTCTTCTTTCATCCTTCTGATTATGGCATTTGCTCAATTTTTTAAATGGAAGCAAACAGATGTTAAGATGGTCTTTAAAAAAATATGGTTAAGCGTTGCAATAAGTCTTGTGCTTACCATCTTATATCAATGGTATTTGCAACTTCCGCGCATACAGCATAGCATTATGATGTTTGCCTGCCTGTTTGCATTTACTGCCAATATCGATTACTTTATTCGGGTAACTAAGGGCAAGATTAATTTTGGAGGGGCGTCCATTGCTCATGCAGGTATAGCACTTATTCTATTAGGTGCATTAGTTAGCAATGCAGGCAAAACAGTAATTTCAGAAAACAAACTGAATGTAGATTTGGGAAAAGACTTTCCGAATAATGAAAATGTAATGCTTATAAAAAATGATACAGCACAAATGAAAGATTACTTTGTATCGTACACCAACAAGGAGCAAGAGGGAAAGCATATCTATTACAATATTGATTATTTTAAATTGAACCGCGCAAGCGGATCGCTCGAAAAGAAATTTACGCTTAAGCCCTTTATACAGTTAAATGAGCGCATGGGCAATGTGGCCGAACCAAGTACCAAACACTTTATAGATAAAGATATTTATACCTATGTTCAATATGCTGACTTGGAGGATAAAAAAAATTCGAGCGATTATACAGAACCGCGCACTGTTCAACTGGGTATGGGCGATACGGTTAGTACTAGTTTTGCGCTTGTTATTCTTGATTCCATACGTGCTAAAACAATAAAAGATGGAGGTAGTCAGATGGAGATTGCCGCTCATTTTACTGCACTTGATATTAACAACAAGCGGCATAATATTGAAGCTATTTATAAAATAGAAAACCTGATGGCATACTCCGAACCGGTTATGAATGCAGAGTTAGGGCTACAACTTGCTTTTACCGGAGTAAAACCCAAGGAGAATAAAATTGATATACAACTGTCCGAAAAAAAATCGAACAAGCGAGAGTTTATAATTATGAAAGCCATTGTTTTTCCGCACATCAATATTTTATGGCTGGGTTGCCTCCTCCTTGTTATTGGCACATGGGTGGCAATAGCGCAGCGCATCCGGTTAAACCGCAACTTGCGCGCTTAATATCATGAAGTCGATTGCAATTATAGGAAGTGGTCGTATGGCGCGTTTTCTGGCGCAAAGGTTACATACAAATTATCGTTTACTAGCAATAGTTGCCCGCAATGTTGCCATGGCAACATCCATGTCGAGAAAATATAAATGCACAGCATCTTCTATTTCTGATTTTAATATAAACCAGGTTGATATTGCAATTATTGCCGTAAGTGATGATGCTATACTACCGGTTATAAAAATGTTAGGCAAAACCTCCACAACCATAATCCATACAAGTGGAACAAAAGCACTGGTGGTGCTGGAGTCTTACACGTTCAACTGTGGCGTGCTGTGGCCGGTTGTTTCTGTAAATGATAATGCAAAATATGGAGCCCAATTTAATTGCAGCTACGAGGGCAGCAATACTAAAACTAAACGCGAAGTATTGGCGTTAGCAAAAGCGTTAGGTGCCAAACCTTTTTATCAAAGTAGTGTGCAACGGGAGGTATCGCATCTAGCAGCAGTAATGGTCAACAATTTTGTCAATCATATATATCATAAGGCAAACGCAGTATTACTGCAACACGATATCAAACCCGAAATTATATATCAAATTATTAGGGCAACTGCCGAAAATGCCATTGTTTATGGTGCCGAAAATTTACAAACCGGCCCCGCATTGCGCAAGGACAAAACCACCATGCAGCGGCATTTACAACTAATTAAAGAATACCCAGAGCTGTGTAAAATTTACAAAGCCATATCCGAAAGCATTATGCATAGTAGTCAGAACTGATAGAGATTATTTCAGGAGTAAATTCTAAGACTATTTTTCATCGAACCACTTAGAAATTTTATCTCCATTCAAGGTATACTGTTCAAGTTTTTTTACCACCGTATCATTTTGTAATAGCAATATGTTAGGTAACTCAGGCCCCGCTATTTGAAGCCATTCTTTTGGTCCTTTAAAATTTTGCCAAGGTATGTTTTTACAATTATTTTCATCTAAAAATTTAGTCACCTTAGCAGTATCGCCATTTACAATGAAAAAAGTTTTTACCTGTGGGTTTTGTTGTTGAATAATAGCAAGTGTTTTTGCAGCAAGTTTACAATGTGCGCATGCAGTGCTAAAAAAAGCGAGCAGCCATTTACCTTTTGTAACATCAACTTTGGGTTTATAAATAGCATGCTGATATAATACCGAAAGATTATAAGGCTTGCCAACCTGTGTGTTGTCATTTCGTAATTCGGGATTGAGCAAAATGGGATTTACAATAAAGGTTATTATAATGCAGCAAAGACATAAAAGTATGTTGACAAAATTAGGTATTGCAATTCTTGAATTTGGCTTTAATAATAGTGCCGCCCATGCCATTACTATTAAACCAACATTTTTTAAAATGCCTTGCAACGGACTCATCGGGATGGTTTCGCCAAAGCAACCACAGCTTCCTGAATTGCCATAGATGGCAATCAGAATCGAAAGATAAATAATAAACACTACCAGCAAGGCAATGCTACCCTTCAATGCATACTGCTGCCATTTGCCGGGTATTAGAAGCATTAGGCCTATGGCAAACTCTAATCCAATCATGAGCCTGGCCATATAAGGTGCCATAGCCCAATTGCTAATTTTGGACGACAATAGGGAGATTTCGAAATATTCTATTGGAAATAGTTTCGTATAGCCCGAAAAAATAAATAACACACTTAGTAATACACACAGCAAATAGAAACCAATAGTTTTATAATTTATTTGTGTCATAAGGTTAAAATTGCTGCTTACTTTAATTAAAGTGCAAATATGTAAATACGGTTTGCTTAAAACAAAAAAGGCTGTCCAATCGGACAGCCTCTTCTCTATATCAAGTAATAATTATTACTGAACAGTTATTACACGGGTAACAATTTTACCTGCTCCAATAGCTTTAACTGTATAAATGCCTGAGTTTAATTCAGAAATATCAATAGTCTCTAAACGTGAACCACCTGTTTTAATTTCAGTGGCAACAGCACCTTGAGCATTAATAATTTGTATGCTCTCGAAAGTAGTAGGATCAACATTAAAACCAACTTTTACAAAATCAGTAGCAGGATTTGGATATACCAAAATGCTCTTATCAAATGCGGTTGCTGATTCATCAATGCCTACCGGATGAGCAAGATCGTAAATTAACAAGGTATTGCTAGGTGTTGCTTGTGATAAAGCTAACATAGCTCCAGTAGGTAGTATGTCGAAATTAGAAATAAAAATACCACCGGCCAAAGCATTCGTTGCGCCAGATATGTCATTAAGGACATCATGACTTACACCAGTCTGAGATCCGGTAGTAAGATCAATGCCAATAATAAAATCTGTGTTAGGAGCGGTACCAGTTTGATCATGTACCCATGCAACAGGTGGATTAGCTAAATAGTCAATGGCAGTTCCATACATACCAGCTAAGCTGTGGGTTCCAGCAGCTATTGTATTTAATACATTACCATTCATATCGGTTTCAACTATATCTGTATTGAAATTGCTAACCCAAAAACCACCAGCACCGCCATTAATTGTAGGGCTATAAGCCAAACTGCGTATGCTGAATCCTACTGCACTAAAATCGATAGAAGATGCAGCTGTTTGAGTAACCGGATCAATACCAAACGCTTCTGTGCTGTTAACACTGGCCCAAAGGTTTGTTCCATCCCATGTAAATGAACGCACTCCTGAGTTGTTTCCATTATTAATTACTCCTGGAATGGTAAATGCATTTACCGTAAGTGCAGGAATGTCAATGGTGAACATTGAATCGGTTGCCCAATTACTTATCCAAAGCTGATTATTAACATAAGCAACTCCAGCTTTGCCATTACCACCTAAAATAGAATCGAGGCGGTAGGTGAATACTACATCAAACAAAGCCATTTGGTTATTTGAGCCACCTTTGCCTTCAAGAACACTGGTCATGGTAGGAGAAACTTCCGGTGCATTAGGCATTAATTGCTGCGCATTTACTGTGTTGTAGCCTAACATTGCAACAACAGACGCCATTAAAGTAAATTTTTTCATCATAGTTTTTTTTATTTAGTACTTAAATTAGTTTTTGATTTTTTAAAAACGGTTGCAAATGTACATTTAATTTCCATTGCTTTTTGTGTTTAAATCACGTAATCGTATAGAAGTTATTACTTGCTTTGTTTGCAAGGCAAATTCACCTTTCATCATCCAGTCGTAATAGCTTGGTTCTTGTTTAAAAACCTCGACAACTGATTTTCCTTTATGCTTTCCAAAATTAAAGACCTCCTCGTTTTTTTCATTGTAAACTACTCGGCCCGCATAATCAACAAAATTTCCAACCGTGCTAAAATCACTTAATGCCTCCAAGTCTCTTGGCAAGGAGTCATATTTTTCAAGTTGAGCAACCAGCACTTCAAATGTAGCTTTAATATCGGCTTCGGCACTGTGAGCATTTTGAATCTCTTTGTTACAATAAAACTTGTAAGCAGCAGACAATGTGCGTTGTTCCATTTTATGAAATATATTCTGCACATCTACCAATCTTCTGCCTTTCATGTCCAGATTGATGCCTGACCGCAGGCACTCATCTACCAACATGGGTACATCAAACTTATTACTATTATAACCTCCTATATCCGCATTATCAATAAATGAAACCAGCTCGCCAGCCAATGTTTTAAAATTTGGCTCATTAGCAACATCTTCATTGGTTATCCCATGCACCTTGGTGGCAGCGGGCGGTATTGGCATTTCAGGATTTATACGTTTGGTTTTTACCGATTGTGTTCCATCTGGCATAATTTTCAAAATGGAAATTTCAACTATTCGGTCGATGCCAATATTTACACCTGTCGTTTCTAAATCAACAAATGCGAGGGGCTTGGAGAGTTTTAGCAACATATTATTTACAAAAGAAAAATGGATGTTAAAATTATATTTGTTTATTGTAAGGTGAAAAGCTTATATACTTTACCACCACCTTCGGGAATTTCAAGAATGGCATCAAACTTACCAAGCTTTTCTGTTCTAATGGCAACATCATACTCGCCAGGAGCAAGCACTGCAACAAAACCACCCGTGCTTGCATTGGTAAAGTATTCACCTGCCATTTTACCTGTTCCCTTTTTGGTAATACTAATGCGTGCATTTTTGGTAGTGCCTCCTGTTGCTGCTACGATGGTGTATGCTTTTACAACCACAAGATTTGATTGTACCAATGGTTTTTCAGCACGAAATTTATAAATATCAAGTCCTCCGAATCCACTGTCGCGCACGGCACTGATGTATCCGGTTTTTCCATCGGGCAATAAACTAATGTACTTATTATCGTCAACAGTGTTTAGTGGATATCCAATATTAACTGGTGTGCTCCAGTCTGAATTATCATCAGGGCGAGAGGTCATAAAAATATCATATCCTCCAATTGATTTATTGCAATTTGAAGAATAGAATAAAGTTTTGCCATCAGCAAAGAAAACAGGAAAGTCATCATCAGCAGCGGTATTAACAGGCGCACCCATATTAACGGGAGTTGACCATGCACCATTTTCCTGACGCTTACATATATACAAGTCTTTACCGCCTTTTGCTGTTTTATCTTTTCGGTCGCTCGAAAAAACCAATGTGCTTCCATCAGTACTAATTGCTGCACCCATTTCAGCATCTTTGGTTGTAAATAATTCGCCCAGCGACTCAACCTTTTGCCAGGTTTTTCCTTTCTGTGTACTGCGCATTATATCTCCCGGTACTTCAGCAGTTTCAACATATATGTATAGCTCGTCACCATCGCTGCTCATACACATTGGCTCTTCATAACCTGCTGTATTTATATTCATTCCAGGGTTTTTTGGTTTGGTGCGAGCGGTGTCGTATTGTATAAAAAAATATACATCGCTGGTAAATCCACCTTCTCCAAATTCATCAGGCACATTGCCTGTATTTCCTTTTCGGGTGGATGCAAAAAATACAACCGAATCATCTACCGATGCAACAGGGCGATAATCGTTGTTCGGACTATTAACCAGTTTGCCAAGGTTTTCAAAACTTACAGTTATAGGATTTGCTGTTACTGTTTTTGCATTATATGCCCATTCGGTACAAAGGTCGGTTTGCAATTTTGGGTCAGGCTTACCTTTCATGGCTGCTTTATATTTTTCAAATGCTTCTACCGCTGCATCATATGCACCGGCATGCAAATTGGCAAGTCCTAATTGGTGGTAGGTATCTTTAGGAGAGTCTTTTTGTTGCGCGGCAAACTCCAGATAGTCCACGGCTTTCGATTTATCACAATTACTATTAAGCATGCAAAAACCAAGTCGGTAATTAATGTCAGTATTTTGAGATTCGTATTTTACGAGCTTCTGATAAAGATCGCGGGCTTCGGCATAGCGTTTCATTTGGAAAAATGCATTGGCATCTTTTTTTGCCAGCGAAATGTCTTCTTTACTCAAAGGCTTTTCAACGGGTTTACGTTGGCCGTAAGTTACCGCTGCTGTTAGCGCAAATAGTAGTATTAATAGTATCTTATTCATATTCTAAAAAATTCGTTACGTGTTTTTTAAATAAATCGATTTTGGCCTTCAAAAAAATAAGCCGCAAATTATTGGTGTTAAGTTAAAGTAGTTCAATCGAAAATGTAAATGCGGATAATTATATTTCACGATTAATATCCCATTGTTCTAAATAATCAGCTACTCGTCTTACGAAACTTCCACCTAACATACCATCCACCACTCGATGATCGTAGGAATGTGATAGGAACATCATGTGCCTTATACCAATAAAGTCGCCTTGTAGAGTTTCTATAACCGCAGGTTTCTTGCGAATAGCGCCAACAGCCATAATGGCTACCTGAGGCTGATTGATAATGGGTGTGCCCATTACATTACCAAAAGTACCGACATTAGTTAAAGTGAAAGTGCCACCCTGTATTTCATCAGGCAAGAGCTTATTAATGCGGGCACGGTTTGCTAAGTCATTTACAACTTTGGTAATACCTAAAAGATTAAGTCTATCAGCATTTTTAATTACAGGCACAATCAGATTCCCCGAAGGAAGTGCAGCGGCCATTCCAATGTTTATGTTCTTCTTTACAATGATTTTGGTTCCATCAATACTAGAGTTTATCATTGGAAAATCTTTTATAGCCTTAACAACGGCTTCCATAAAAATAGGAGTGAAGGTTATTTTTTCATTTTCTCTTTTTTCAAAACTTTTCTTTATGCGTTCGCGCCACATAACCAGGTTGGTAACGTCCACTTCTACAAATGAGGTAACATGTGGCGAAGTATGTTTACTCATTACCATATGTTCGGCAATCAGCTTACGCATACGGTCCATTTCAATTATTTCAACATCACCACTAAACGACATTGCCGGTTGACCCGGAGCGGTTGCTTGTGATACGGCAGGCGCGGCAATCGCAGGGCTGCTTGGGGCTTTGGTTTCTATTTGCGCTGGAGCTTTGCTACGGTTAGAAATAAAACTCAGTATATCTTTTTTAGTAACTCTGCCATTTTCTCCGGAGCCTTCTATTAATTCTAATTCGCTAACGGAAACATTCTCTTCTCTGGCAATATTTCGCACAAGTGGTGAGTAAAATCTTGTTTCGCTACCAACTGTTGCTTTAATGCCATTGCTTGGTAATGTAGTTGTAACTGCGGCTACAACTGCTCCGTTTGCAGCAGTGGGTTTAGCATTTTCAGTTGCTTGTTTGGGAGCTTCTGGTGCAGCTTTGGTTTCAACACCAGATGAAATAATAGCTATAACGCTGCCTACCTGCACAACATCGCCTTCGTTAAAAAGTTTTTTAATTAATATGCCTGCTGCAGGCGATGGTACTTCGCTATCAACCTTGTCTGTTGCTATTTCGAGAACGGTTTCTTCAGATTCAATTCTATCGCCTTCGTTCTTCAGCCATTTAGTAATGGTAGCCTCTGCTACGCTTTCGCCCATCTTGGGCATTTTCATTTCTACTTGTGACATTTGTTTATTTAATATTCCTGTAGCTATCCTTTTTATAATAAGGCATCAAAGGTATAAAAACTAATAGATAGGATACAGCATAGATTTCAACACATGTTAATCATTTTTTTAAGCAAAAAAAAAGTTGGTCATTATTGAACTACAACCAACTTTAAACGAAAGTAATTCAACTCAACTAGATAGTGGCAACTGAATCGGCTATTGCTGCTGGTGGAGCAGGAGGTGGCAAGGCAGCAGTTTCCTCTACTACTTTTTTCTCAAGATTTGCCAATCCTTCTTTAAACGAATTGCTCAACTCCTTTTTCATATCCATAAACATAGCGCTGGTCATGGCGGCTTCCATAAAATCGCTTTCTGCCTTAAACACCCATGATACTTTGTAAGTACCGTCTGCTTCAGGTTCCATCAACATGGTGGTAAATGTTTTGCTTTCAAAAGGCTTAATAAAATTAAGATCACAACTGTGCGATTTGCCTGGCTCAAGGCTTGTTGTAATCATTTCACCTTGTCCCATTTTCTCGCCAACCCAGGCATAACTGCTACCTACTGCTCCATCTTCTCCTTTGTAGGTAACTTTGTTGTCAGGATCCATTTTGCTCCATGGATTCCATTTTACAAACTCGTGGTGGCGACTAATATTCTGCCATATTACCCCTGCATCGCCTTTAATACTTTTTGACTCGGTAATTTCATATGGGCCCTTTCTTACTAGTCCCATGATAATTGCATACGCCAGATACAATGCAAGTATAATTCCGATAATTTTTAAAATTTTCATCTTTAATATTTTTTTGATTTGACTTAGGTGTAGCAAACATATATTTATTAGTTCATTTTGATAAATGAATATCAAACATGCGATGTAAAGTTATAAACAAGGTTTTTTTTCAAAAAATGGTATAGCGAAAAAAAATAGCCATCATCGCGTTTAAAGTAAAATGAACTTGAACGAAGCACTGATTTTAATAGTTATAAACGTTTTTTTTTTGAATGGTAATGACAGTAAGACATTAATATGCATATAAAATATTGATGAATAGATTTTAAATGAGTCAATTGAAGAATTAGTAGCGAACAGATAACATAATCGTGACGATTATGGTACATACCAACTGGGATAGCATTAACAGAACAAAAAGCAGATACAATCGAAGCGAAATAGATGTGTTGCAAGCAGCTAATTTTGGATACAAAAAATAAAGTGGTTGTTGATTTGAATTTGCCAAGTGTGTGAAATAACCATCAGGATATTTAAGATATTGACATTTACTACGTTAATAAATAAATTCGCCTATTAATATTTAGTTATTACCAAATTACTTTATTTGTGCCTTAACACCCAGTAAAATATTCTTGCAAATATGAGTAATACAAAAATTGTTGTAGTTGAAGATGAAGTAATTGTAGCCAAAGACATTCAACGCACCCTGCAAAAGTTGGGATACGAAGTTCCTGCAACAGCGCCAAGTGCTGCAGTGGCTTTCGAAAAAATTGAAGAATTTAAACCTGATGTTGTTTTTTGTGATATTAAACTTAAGGGTGAGCAAGATGGAATTGACATTGCTAACAGGATTTTTCAGCAATACGATATTCCGGTAATTTTTCTAACATCTTATGTAGACAAAACTACGCTCGACCGTGCTAAGTTAACCCAGCCTTATGGTTATATAGTAAAGCCGTTTAATGAAGTTGACCTTCAAACAACACTTGAAATGGCATTATATAAGTATGCCAAAGACAAGGAGATACGTATGGCGCGTGCGCAATTTGCTAATACACTAGAGCGTATACAAGAGGCCGTTATAATAATTGATGAAGAAGAGCATCCTACCTTTATGAATCCACGTGCTGAATCGTTTACCGGTTTTTCGCTTGTAGAAGCTCGTACTATGCCTTTCGATAAAATTCTTTTCCTGCCGGCAAGCAACGACTTTGTGTTTAACGGAGATCGATATGTAAATAATAAGCCTGCCAAAGTTATTACTCCAATTAATGGTGAGTCGCATGATGTAGTTATTTCTATTTCACAAATTAAGTCTGAAAAGGATAATTTGCTTGGCAAAGCATACATATTGCAAATGAATACTGCCGCAGCCGAAACACCGTTAGCTGAAAAATTGGTTTCGTTAGACAACACTGTAATTAATGACAGCTTTTTTGTAAAGAAAGGTTCGCAGTTAGTAAAGGTTTATCTTACTAATATTTTGTGGATACAAGCGATGGATAACTATGTAATAATTCAAACCCACAACGATCAGTTTATTATTCATAGCACTATGAAAGATATAGAAGCCAAACTGCCCGTATCAAAATTTGTGCGTGTACACCGTTCTTATATCATACAAATAGATAAGATAACCATACTGGATGAAAATACGGTAATTGTAAACGAAAAAAATATTCCAATCGGAAAGTCATATCGGGAGGGATTCTTAAACCGTTTGAAATTCTTATAGAACAAATATGGTAACCGTAACAACAACAAAGCCGGAAAGTATTTTCCGGCTTTGCTGTTAAGTGTGAAGTTGAATTATTTATAAATATGCAGCCTGCACTAAAAAAAGCATTAATAATAACGTACTATTGGCCACCGGCAGGTGGTGGTGGGGTGCAGCGTTGGCTAAAGTTTAGCAAGTATATGCGTAGCAATGGATGGGAACCGGTAATATTCACTCCCGATAAACCGGAAATTGTTGCTCACGATGAAAGTTTAGCTAAACAAATTCCTGAGGGTATCGAAGTTATGCGCACTCCCATTTGGGAGCCATTTCACATTTATAAATTTTTAATAGGGAAGAAGCAACACGAGAAGGTTTACTCAGGTGTGCTTGTGGAGAATAAAAAGAAAAGTTTCATGCAAACATTTTCGCTCTGGGTGCGTGGCAACCTATTTATTCCGGATGCAAAAAAATTTTGGATAGCACCATCAATAACTTATCTAAAAAAATATCTGGCAACCCATAACATTGATGCAATCGTAAGTACAGGCCCGCCTCATAGTACCCACATGATTGCCCTTGGCATTAAAAAACACATGCCGCAATTGCCATGGATTGCAGACTTTCGTGACCCTTGGACCAACGTAGATTATTGGAGTCAATTAAATCTTTCGGCATGGGCTGAACGTAAACATCATCGTCTGCAAGCTGAAGTATTGCGCAATGCCGATAAAGTAGTTACGGTTAGTTGGAGTTGGGCACAGGATTTTGTAAACCTTAACGTGCGCAAGGATATTGAAGTAGTTACAAATGGCTACGATCATGCCGACTTTGAAAGTGGCGATGTAGTATTGGATGGTAAGTTTACCATTACTCATGTGGGCAGCATGAATGCTGACCGCAATCCTCATGTACTTTGGAAGGCGTTGCAAAATATTTTGAAACAAAATAGTGAGCTAGAAAAACATATTCAGATACAGCTACTTGGGCCTTTAGATAATTCTGTTAATGAAAGTATTTCTTCCCATGGCCTTGATAAATTTGTAACCAAGGTTCACTTTATGCCACACCGCGAGGTGATACAGCGTTTATGCCAATCGCAGGTATTGTTGCTGCCAATAAATAATACACCAAATGTAGGAGGTGTATTACCAGGCAAACTATATGAATATCTGGGTGCCAAGCGCCCTATTATTTGTATTACCACTACAGGCACCGACTCAGAAAGATTAATGCGTGAATCAGGTGCAGCGGATATTTGTGGCTATGATGATGTGCCACGTATGGAGCAAATTGTTTTATCCTTATTCGAAAAATATAAAAATAAGCAGCTTAATTCAGAACCTAAGGGCGTTGAAAAATTTGCGCGGCAAAACCTTTGTAAGCAATTTTTTAATTTGTTTGATTCGATAACTATAAAAGCAAAGTAGTTGAATCCAGCAGATTGTAAGTGTACCCTTCAAACTACCAATGCTAAGCTAAATCCACTTTGCGAAAAGGATGCTGAATTTATTTTCAACCTATTAAACTCAGATGGATGGTTGAGATTCATTGGGAATCGTAATATCAATTCATTAGACGATGCTAAAAATTACATTTACAAAGTTATGGCTAATAGCCAAGCTGCTTATTGGATTGTATTTGTAAACATGGAGGCCATAGGCCTTATTACTTTAATTAAACGCGATTATTTGTCAAGCCCTGACATTGGCTTCGCTTTCTTGCCACAGTATCAGCAGAAAGGATTTGCATTTGAAACAACAAACTGTGTAATTGATTATTTGCAGAGAGAAAAGGGGGTAAGTAAGTTGAGCGCAATATGCACCATTGATAATGATGCTTCAATAAAGCTTTTAGAAAAACTCGGCTTTTCATTTTTACAAGAAATAATTGTGGAAGGTGAAGAGCTGAATGCATATTTCCGGTCTGTTGCTAAATGAGTTAATTAAAAATTTTCGTCTATAAATATATTTAACTCAAACTGAGTAACAGGATAGTTTTAGTAACCTCAATAAAGTGACTATTTCTATCCATTAAGTTACAAATGGATTTAATAGCTGCAATAGATTGATATTGCAAAACTCCGCGTGCAAATGCAATAATATGATTAACCAAATGTAAAGCATACCTTTGATGTATTGAATATAGTTGTCCTCACACTAAGGCTTAATAACTTACAGCTGAAAAAGGAAAGTTTAAAATGATAGAATCAAAATTTAACATTGCCGTATTAATCGATGGAGATAATGCGCAAGCCCGGTTTATAAAGGAAATAATTGAAGAAGTTTCCAAGTATGGTAAAGTTACCATTAGGCGTATTTATGGCGACTGGACAAAGCCACAAATGAATAGTTGGAAAGAAAGCCTCAATCAGTTTTCGATCAGTCCGATTCAAAAATTTTCGTACACCACCGGAAAGAATTCAACCGATAGTTCGCTTATCATTGATGCCATGGATATACTTCATAGTGGAAGCGTAGAAGGGTTTTGCCTTGTATCTAGCGACAGCGATTATACCGGACTAGCCAAGCGTATTCGCGAAGAGGGATTGTTTGTAATGGGAATAGGGAGTAAAACCACACCGATAGCTTTTGTTAATTCCTGCGAGCTTTTTACTTTTAGCGAAAATCTAAAAAACGAAATAATTAAAGAGGAAGAAGTGGAAGTAATTAAGGGAGAAACCAAAATTACTCACAAGCCAAAAACGGCTGGCAGTCAAATAAAGAAACCGATTGTAAAAAAGTCTTTTCCAAGAATTGATTTCGGTTTAATTGATAAAGCTTTCGAAATTTCAATTAACGATGATGAGGAAGCATACATTAGCAAAGTAGGAATATCATTACGAAAAATAGATCCCAGCTTTGATCCACGAACGTATGGCTTTAATACATTAACACAGCTTTTTGAAAAAATTCCTAAGTACACGGTAATTAAAAATGAAATTAACGGACTTAAGCACCCATTAATAAGACTTAAATAGAATTTCTTGATTTTGGAGTATCTTATGATGAGTAATGCGCTAATTAGTTAGGCAAATGAAATTTTTTAGTTTTGTATTATTGTTTTTCTTTTTGAATGATTTATTTCTTTCGTTCAGGCAGTTTATTATACCATTGAGATTTTTGTAGTAGTGGTAATGCCAATTTTAAGTTATGTTAGCAGAATGACAAGCGAGGCACGGAAACAAAATATGCAGATGCCCATGGCACCCATTGAACCGTATGCGGTAAAGGCTGTACTAAGCACGCTTGCTTATTTTTCTGTGTTCAAGCATCCGCTTCGCTATGATGAATTGCAAAGCCATTCCCATTTTGATGTGCTTAGTAAAAATCAACTCAATCAGGTATTACAGATTGCAATTGGCAGTAATGTTATAAAACAAAGCGGCAGCTATTATATACTTGGCGACAAAAGTGAAATTTTGCGAAGAACAATAGGTGAGGAGAATGCCCACCAAGCCATGCAGAAGGCCGAAAAATTTTCCGAAATCATTTCTCAGTTTCCTTTTGTTAAGGGTGTGGCACTTAGTGGCAGTATATCAAAGGGGTATATGGATGCAGATTCTGATGTAGATTATTTTATTATTACCGCCCCCGGCAAACTATGGATTTGCAGAACGTTACTTATTCTTTATAAGAAGATCATACTGCTCAATTCTCGTAAATTTTTTTGTCTTAATTATTTTGTTGATGAAAACAATTTGGCCATACCTGATCAAAATATTTTTACAGCAACCGAAATAGTTTTTTTAAAAACCATGTATGGTCCCGAGGCGATGAATTCATTTTTTAAAGCAAATGAGTGGATATTTAATTTTTATCCATCAGCAAAAATTGATGTGTCAGCTAAGCAAATTGCCAAACCATGGATTTCAACTTTTGCCGAAAAAATATGCAGCACCTGGCTTTGCAATATTTTTGAAGTCACATTAAGAAAGGTTACAGTACTCTTTTGGCGCATTAAATTTGGCAAGCGTACACCAGAATGGCATCAGGCACAAATGCGAAATAAGGCCGGAGTTTCAAAGCATCATCCTAACGGTTTTCAAGTAAAAGTAATGGAAGCACACGAACAAATTTTACAATCGTGCCTTGAAAAACTATCTTTGTAATCACACACTAACACTATGCGCGTACTTATAACGCACTCCTATTTTATTCGCCTCGATGCCAAACAATGGAAACAGCAGCAGCCTTATCCACCATTGGCAACGCTTTATGCAGCAGCTGCCTTGATGCGTGAAAATTATGAAATTCAGTTTGCAGATATTCAATTTGCCCATCAACCTCAGGAAATTGGAAGTTACATAAAATCATTTGCCCCCAACACGGTAGTCATATACGATGATGGCTTTAATTACCTTACCAAAATGTGTCTTACCAATATGAGACAAGCCTGTATGGAGATGATTAAAATGGCAAAACGAGCGGGATGTAAGATCATAGTGAGTAGTAGCGATAGTACAGATCATCCCGAATATTACCTGCAGGCAGGTGCTGATTACATCTTGCATGGCGAAGGAGAGCAAACCCTTTGTGTTTTGTTAGATTATATAAAGGCTAACAAAGATGCCAGTGAACTAGAAGGTATAATCTATTTAAAAAATGAAGTAGCCATAAAAAATGCAGCACGTACGGTTCTTAAAAATCTTGATACACTTGCTGCTCCTGCATGGCAATTGCTGGACTTTACTCTTTATAAAAAAGCCTGGGAAAAATCAGCGGGTTATATTTCAATTAATCTGGCCACTACACGCGGGTGCCCATTTAAATGTAATTGGTGTGCCAAGCCCATATATGGTAACCGTTATAACTCGCACAGCGTTGATTTTATTATTGAACAAATTAAGTTGGTGACACAACAATTTGGTGTAACCCATATTTGGTTTTGTGATGATATATTTGGATTAAAACCCGGATGGATTAGCCAGTTTGCTGATGCGTTGACTGATTCAAATTTGAAAATCAAATTTAAAATTCAATGCCGAGCTGATTTACTATTGCAGGGAGATACCATAGCCCACCTGGCACGTGCCGGTTGCGATGAGGTTTGGATAGGGGCCGAGAGTGGTTCGCAACAGGTGCTGGATGCTATGGACAAGGGGATTACACTTGCTCAAATTGCGCAAGCAACATATCTACTAAAAAAACATGGTATTAAGCCTTGCTTTTTTATTCAGTTTGGATATCCTGGCGAAACAAGAGAGGACATAAATAAAACAATTGACATGGTGCATCAACTGCAACCTGCGGATATTGGAGTGTCTGTAAGTTATCCATTGCCAGGCACACCATTTTACGAAAGGGTAAAAGCGGAATTGAACAGCAAAGCAAACTGGACCGATAGCGATGATCTTGCCTTGATGTTTGCCAATACCTATCCGAAAGAATTTTATAAAACCCTGCAGCGATATCTGCACCGCAGATTCAGAGCATTGCAAAGCAAAACATTTGTGAGCAACCAAGGCGGTTACAGCAAACATAACAGTTTTGCTGCAAATGCATTAGCATGGCCATATCACCGCTTGCTTCAGGAGTATTATTCGCTGAAGCTAAAACAATACTAGTCATGTCTTATTTTGATACGGTTGCTTCTGAATACGATAAAGATTTTACACATTCGATTGTGGGGCAATATCAGCGCAATTTGATACAGCAAGAAGTAAAACAGTTGCTAAGTGGTAAGAATGCACTCCAAATTCTTGAATTAAACTGCGGAACAGGTGAAGACGCTTCATTTTTTAATCAACTTGGACACAAAGTTTTTGCAACCGATGCATCTAACGAAATGATTGAGGTATGTAAAAAAAAGCATGTTAATTCTGATACGCTTATTTTTGAACAATGCAGAATAGAAGAAATAAAGTTAACACAAAATCAGAAGTTCGATGTGGTGTTTTCTAATTTTTCTGGAATTAATATGTTGGATGAAGAGGCGTTGAGAAAATTCCTAACTAGAGTACCAGCACACCTAGTGACTAATGGGTATTTAATTCTGGTTTTTTTTGGCAAGGTATATCTTCCCGAATTTCTGTATTATCTTCTAAAAGGCCGTTGGAAAAAGGCTATCAGAAGATTGAAGCATAAAGAACAATTTGCTGGCAAAGAATACATCTATTACCACTCCACATTCAAAGTTCAAGAGCTATTGCAAGCGGAATATTTTATCGTAAAGTCAAAACCGGTTGGTATTGTTTCTCCACCTTCTTATCTTTCAGCATGGTTCGAAAAAAGAAAGTGGTTATTTAATTTCCTGGTCTATTGCGATAGCGTTTTAACGTACATAGTCCCTGGTATAGGCAGTGACCATTGCATGCTTATAGCAAAAAAGAGGTAATTTGTTTTCCCTTTAATTCCTTTAAGATGCTCTTTATTCGCGATTTTATAGCCGGGGTCGCATTTGGCAACATATATAGTGTTATGGCTTGTTGTAATTCAGGAATTAGTTCAGGAAATTTTTTGCATATCTGCGCAGCGGTTGTAAGCGCATAGCAACGAATGGCAATTGCATCTTTTGGATTTGTGATAGAACACATGGCATGATGATATACTAAACTCATTCGGTTTTCCGGAGTTTTTACTTTTTGAAGCGTCCTCAAAATGTTTCGTCTAACGCTGTCAGGCAACGGTCGCTTTAATGCATTAATAAGCTTAACAAGATATGGCTTTGCCATATCCGGATTCTTTAGCATGATATCACTGGCCGTCCAACCTGCCCGAAAGGCAATATTTACATTGCTATCAAAAAAACATTGCATTAGTTGGTCAAACTTTTCTTTATCATTGCCAATCCAATGTATTACTTGTTTAAGTGTTTCTTTACTAAATTTAGTGTTAAATGATTTTCGCAATTCCATCCAATAAAATTTTTTATCGCAGCCTTAGTGTGCTTGTAATTTCCATCTACATTTTGGCATGCAACAAAGATGCAAAACAAAATTTACTTGACCTTAATGATACCGGTTTGCCATATAGCGTTATTACGCTTATGCCCGACAGCACTGTTATAAATATTGGTGAGTTTCTCATCGATTCGTTAATCGGTCAGTCACTTACCGTTGATTGTAATGCGCCATGTTCCTTTAAAGTAGTGGGCAACCGGTTTACTATGAAATATGACAATGATAGTATACCTTATATATTTTTATTGAAGATAAAAACGCAGTATACAAGCAGAGCACTGCTTTGCAAAAAATCAGAACTTAAAACCGTTGAATTAACTTTTAATCCTGCCAACAACATTTATAAGGAGGTTAAAGTAAAAGGGGAATTTAATAGTTGGAATGCCGATGCAACTATTTTGGATTTAAGTAATGGTGTTTACAAAGCTCGCATTACGGCTCCTCCGGGCAGCTATCAGTATAAGTTAATGCTTGATGGCAAGGAATCGTCTCATGTTGGAAATGCTGATTCAGTTAGCAACGGCATGGGCGGATGGAATAATTTGTTGATTGTTCCCAAAGCTGATGAAAGCGCATTACCCCGTTTACACACTCTGGCTATTAAGGATGGAAAGGTGATAATCGGAAAGACAGCAAACGCTGCAACAGTAATTGCATTATGGCAAAATCAGGAAGTGGCAACAAGTTCTTCTTCTGAAAGCATAGAGATATTGATTCCGCAAGAGGCCACTAAACTTGAGCGCAGTTTTTTGCGGGTAATTGCTTGTAATGCGTTGGGTTCGAGCAATGATATATGGATACCATTACAGAACGGGAAAGTGATAGAAGATGCCGCTCTTCTTAAGCGGTCGGATAAACACCTTAACAACATGTATTTTGTTTTGGTGGATAGATTTGTTGATGGTGATACTAGCAATACGTTAAAAACAAATGATGCCCGCATAATGGAAAAGGCCAATTATTATGGTGGCGACTTACAGGGCATTGTTAGAAAATTGCGAGATGGATATTTTGACAAGCTTGGTATTAACTGCATCTGGATTTCGCCAATCGTACAAAATCCGCTTGGCGCTTATCAGGAGTATCCTGCTCCAAATAGATGGTTTAGCGGATATCATGGCTATTGGCCTGTACACGAAACAATTATTGACTTCCGATTTGGTAACGATGCAGTTTTTAAAACACTCGTTGACGAGGCGCATAAACGAAACATTAATGTATTGCTCGATTTTGTAAGCAATCATGTGCATGCAGAGAATTTACTATTTAAGGAGCATCCCGAATATTTTACTCAACTCGAATTGGCTGATGGGAGAAAAAATCTGCGACTTTGGGATGAGCAACGTTTAACCACCTGGTTCGAACCTTTTATGCCCGATATCAATTATGAAAAGGCCGAAGTGGTGAACTTGATGAGCGACAGTGCCATGTACTGGATTAAAAAATTTGGTATTGATGGATTTAGGCACGATGCTGTAAAGCATGTTCCATCGCCTTTTTGGCTCACCCTTACCCAAAAAATTAAAGCATATAGCAGTAAAAGTGGAAATGAAATATATCAAATAGGCGAAACCTTTGGTTCGCGCGAACTCATCCGCAGTTATGTATCAAGCGGGCAACTCGATGGGCAATTTGACTTCAATATTTATTTTGATGCAAGCAGGATTTTACTTTCAGATGAGTCTTTTGCAAATCTTAAGAACAGCGTGCTTTCTTCTTTATCTGCATTTGGTCATCATCATCTTATGGGTAATATAAGTGGCAATCACGATATGCCTCGTTTTGTAAGTTTTGCAGGTGGTGCACTTAAGAGTAACGAAGATGCTAAGGAAGCTGGATGGTCAAGAAATATTACCGTGGCTGATACAACAGGATATCATAAATTATTGCAACTGCATGTGTTGAATATGATGCTTCCCGGTGTTCCATGTACTTACTATGGCGATGAATATGGTGATGCAGGAGCAGGTGATCCAGACAACAGGCGCATGGCGCGTTTTGGAGATGACTTAAACAGTAATGAATCACTTTTATTAGATCAGTTTAGCAAGATTTCGCATTTGCGAAATCAACAAATGGCTCTTCTGTATGGTGAGTTAAATTTTACAGAAGCTGGCGATTCGGTTTTGATAATGGAACGTAATTACTTTGGAAAAAAGGTCATTGCTTTTTTTAATAAATCAGATAAACTAGTGAAAAGGAAAGTAGATACCAATGGAAGGAAGTTGTTATTTAGATCGGATAGTAAATTAAATAATGAAATAGAAATTCCGCCACATGGCGTTGAAGTTGTTTATTGATGCTATTTTTTTTAAGTCAAGCCTTTTCTAGGTTTGAATTACACCAACATTATATGCTTTTGTAATTGGGCTGTGATTAGCAGCTTCGATTCCTAAACTAATCCATTTGCGTGTGTCTGCAGGATCAATGATAGCATCAACCCACAAACGCGAAGCCGCATAATATGGACTTAGCTGTGTATTATACCTATCAGTAATTTTTTTGAGAAGCTCATTTTCATCTTCAGGAGTTATTTCCTGACCTTTTGATTTGAGGGCACTAACCTGAATTTGCAACAACGTTTTTGCTGCTTGCGAACCTCCCATTACGGCTATTCGCGCAGTTGGCCACGCTGCAATTAGTCGTGGATCATATGCCTTACCGCACATAGCGTAATTGCCAGCTCCATAACTATTACCAACAATGATGGTAAATTTAGGCACCACACTATTACTCATGGCATTCACTAGTTTGGCTCCATCTTTAATAATGCCTCCATGCTCGCTGCGACTGCCCACCATAAAGCCAGTAACATCTTGTAAAAAGACAAGCGGAATTTTGCGTTGATTACAATTCATGATAAAGCGTGCCGCTTTATCTGCCGAATCGCTATAGATAACACCACCAAATTGCATTTCGCCTTTTTTGCTTTTTACCACCTTTCGTTGGTTGGCAACTATGCCAACACTCCATCCTTCAATACGTGCATAGCCACATAAGATAGATTGGCCGTATTTCTCTTTATATTCCTGAAACTCGCTATTATCAGTTAAACAGGCAATGAGTTCACGCATATCATACGACTTATCGCGGTCGGCAGGTAATATGCCATACATGTTCTTAATTTCTTTAGCCGGCAATTGCGGCAAATCACGATTGAAGCCCGCAAAAGTAGGAGCACCTAATTTTGAAAAAATATTTTTTATGTAATCAAGGCACGAAGCATCATCTGCAAATTTATTATCTGTAACACCGCTTATCTCGCATTGTGTGATGGCACCACCCAATGTTTCGTTATCGATATCTTCACCAATGGCACTTTTTACTAAATAACTGCCCGCAAGAAAAACCGATCCGGTTTTGTCTACAATCATTGCCTCGTCACTCATAATGGGAAGATAAGCGCCTCCGGCAACACAACTGCCCATAATAGCAGCTATTTGTATTATTCCCGAAGATGACATAATCGCATTGTTACGGAATATGCGTCCGAAGTGTTCCTTATCGGGAAATATTTCGTCCTGCATTGGTAAAAAAACACCGGCACTATCAACCAGGTAAACAATGGGTATTTTATTTTCAATTACTATTTCTTGAGCACGCAAATTCTTTTTGCCTGTCATGGGGAACCACGCACCAGCCTTAACGGTTGCATCATTGGCTACAACCATTGCCAATCGTCCTTTAATGTAACCCATTTGCACTACCACACCTGCGCTGGGGCAGCCGCCATACTCTGCGTACATCCCATCAGCCGTGTGCGTGCCTATTTCAATTACAGGCTTATCCTCATCGAGCAAGTATGCGATGCGCTCGCGAGCAGTCATTTTGTTTTTTTCTTTATGCTTGGCTATTGCCTTGGCTCCACCGCCTTCGTATGTTTTTGCTGTTTTAAAGTTAAGCTCCTCGATGAGCTTCTTCATCGCATCTTCGTTAATATTGAATTCAATGTTCATACGTGAAAATTTTTCTTTGAAATTGTTTGCACTTAATTGCTTAAGCGACCGCAAACTTATAATTAAAAAAATGCTTTGCCAACTATATCAACAGTTGCTTTTGCAAGCTTTCCGAATGGTCATTTAAAATCATAACAAGGTTGTTATGATACAAAGGTAAGCCCTCAGTTCGCGCTTATCTCGAATGTCGTCCTATTAAAGTAATAAACTCTTTTCGGGTTGCATCTTTTTCAAATTCACCAGTAAAAGCGCTTGTTGTTGTTATTGAATTTTGTTTTTGCACGCCTCGCATTTGCATGCACAAATGTTGTGCTTCAATTACAATGCCTACACCAAGCGGCTTTAGGGTGTTTTGTATACAATCGCGAATTTCGTTAGTAAGGCGCTCTTGTACCTGAAGCCTGCGTGCAAAGGCATCTACCACACGCGGAATTTTACTTAATCCAACAATTCGACCGTTAGGTATATAAGCTATATGTGCTTTTCCAAAAAAGGGCAGCAAGTGATGTTCGCAAAGGGAGTATATTTCAATGTCCTTAACTAATACCATTTGACTATATTCTTCATTGAACATGGCACTGCGTAAAATTTCTTCAGGATTGATATCGTAACCATGCGTAAGAAATTGCATAGCCTTACTGGCACGAATGGGAGTCTTTAGCAATCCTTCGCGTGAGGTATCTTCGCCAACCATATCAAGTATCGATTTGTAGGCATCAACTCCTTCTATTAAGGCTTCTTCGTTATAATGGTCTGTTCTTTTGTATCCATCGTTAAATTCTATTCCGTCTTCCATATTTATCAGTTTTGATTCAAGCATCAATTATATGTAATTTAATTTTATGCTACTAACACCTTTCTATTGCTATTTGTTTATCGTTTCTAATTTCTTCTGCACTTTACTTTTTCACAGCCTTTATAAAACCTGATTAACTTACAGTTGTCCAAAATATTAAATTATTTTTTTAACAGAACAAAGCAAGCTGTTTATTCTCATTCCTTTTAAATAGATGAACTTAGTTAATCCGCACATGTTCAATTAAATTTTTTCCAACATCAACGTGCTATTGCACCGCCTTCATACACCTGACTCTTATACCTAAGTGAAGGAGACTCTAGAAACTTGCCAAGGCCAAGGCTGTTCCAAAGGTTATCAATTTTAGCAATGGTGGCATCATCACTGATAAGAATGTTTGGCCAGTCGCGGTCAAATCCATCCAGCTCTTTTGTTTTTCGCGTACCATCAAAAAATACAATGTTTCCATCAGCACCAAACCAATGATCGCGCTTAGGGTCAACATTGTTGGTAAACCGCCACACCGCATCGGTAACAAAACTAATATTGCAATTACCTTCTAAAAATAAAATGACCGTTGCCGAACCAACAAGTGCTTCGTTTATTAACTGCGCGCTTAACTCGTGTAAATGCGATTTGCGATTTTTCTCCACTGTTATGAATAGGAGTGGGATTCCGGTATTGCATAGCGATGCATTTATAGCTTTTATTTCGGGAAATTTTTTTTGTATGAGTTCCGTATTAATTCGAGTAACCTTCTTATCATTCCTACTGTTTAGGGGCATCTCTTCTTCCCATTTAATAGTAGCATCTATTCCAAGTTTGCCACCAAACGACATGCGCGAACAACTATGATCGAGCACATCCGTAGGACCTTGTGTAAAGTACAAATCATTTGCTACAGCTACATTGGCTGCAATATGTCTGGCTATGGATGGTATATCGTGTATGTTAACATCACCATCTGTTACAATCATCATTTTAGTAAACATCATTTGTCCGGCACCCCACAAGCTATTCATTACCTTTAAAGCATGACCCGGATATTCTTTTTTAATTTTTACTATTACCAAGTTATGAAATACACCTTCAACCGGAAGCACCATGTCAACTATTTCTGGCAGCATGGTCATCTTAATTGGTGCAATAAAAATGCGTTCGGTTGCTTTGCCAATCCACGCATCTTCTTGCGGAGGCACACCAACAATGGTAGATGGATAGATAGCATTTTTGCGATGGGTGATGCAGGTTATATGAAATCGCGGATAATAATCGGCTAAAGAATAATAGCCGGTATGGTCTCCAAATGGGCCCTCCAAAATAAATTCTTCTTCAGGATCTACGTAACCTTCTATTACAAAATCAGCATCGGATGGGACATATAAATCATTTGTTATGCATTTTACTAATTCAACCTTGCGCTTGCGCAAGAAGCCGGCAAGAATGAACTCGTCAACACCATCGGGTAGGGGAGCGGTAGCGCAATAAGTATAACAAGGGTCGCCACCAAGAATGACCGACAACGGCATACGCTTTCCCATTTTTTTGTACTCATTAAAATGGCGTGCACTTACTTTGTGACGGTGCCAATGCATACCCGTCATGGTTTTTTCAAATACTTGCATACGATACATTCCTATATTGCGAATGCCGGTATGTGGATCTAACGTTTGTATAACAGGCAAAGTAATAAAAGGACCTCCATCTTCGGGCCAGCAAGTCATTACCGGAAGTTTAGTAATATCAGGATTGCTCATTACCACCTCCTGACATGCACCACGACCACTTATTTGTTTAGGCATCCACGAACCTATCTGCCCCAGCTGTGGTAATAATTTCAGTTTGTCTAAAAAACTATTTTTGGGAGCCGTAATGGTCTTAAACATTTGTTCCAAGTCATTGGCTATATCATCTAGGTGATTAACCCCAAGAGCCATGCACATGCGCTGCTCAGTTCCCATCGAATTTATTAGTAGTGGAAATTCAGTTCCTGTATTTTCAAATAATACAGCAGGGCCATCGTGTTTCGACAATCGGTCAATTATTTCAGTAATTTCCAAATGCGGGTTTACATATTCCTTAATTCTGATTAATTGATTTTCGCTTTCGAGTAATGTAACAAAATCAGCAAGGCTTTTAAATGTCATTTATCTATATTTGTTAGTGTAACTGTAGAATAACCTGTGCAAAGGTAAATTGTTTTCTTGATGTGATAAATATTATTTCATTGTCATCGAATCTTGTTCAAATCATAAAAGTTAAAGGCTTTACTTTTAGATATAGACGTCAATAGGAATTCAAACTCAAAATAAAATTTGATAACTTACAGCATGCTTCAAAAGCATAATGTAACTCAAGTATTGCAAATTTTAGGGAGTTTGAGATTTGAAAACTGCACAAAAAACATATAATATTTTTTTCAAATAAAATTCAATTGGGCTAGAGGTACTTAAAAATGCTTAACTGTACCTATATATGTTGATTTTGCTTTTTACTTAATGCCGAAACATTTTCATACAGACTTTGTTAAGACTAACTTGAGATGGTGGAAAGAGTTTTTTTAAAAAAAGAAGAAAAATTTTATATGACCAACTTCATAGAAACGAAAAAGTCACCCCCGCAGGTGACTTTTTACAAGAACGATAAGGTGTTTCTTTAGTAATTAAACTTTCGTGTGTCTGCTTCCTTTTCATTATAAATGGAGATAAGGTAAACTCCCCTGGCTGCATCAAATGGCAATCTGATTTCGTTTCTGCCTTTTGTAGCTAGCATATGCTCGCCCTTACTAATAATGCGTCCCATCAAATCCATCATTGTATAATTATATGGCAATTCGGAATTGTAATTAAATGCTACAATTAAAGCATGCTCTTGCTGAGGGGCAACACCAACAATGGCGAAATCGGATTTGCCGAACATAACCGGAATAACTTCGCTATAACCAAAGTCGCCAGAGTAATCAATCATTTTCAAGCGATAATAGTTAATGCCTTCAATAGGGCTAATATCAAACGTTTCATAGTTATGAATAGTGCCAATTAACAACGCAGGTTTTGCATTCATAAAATTAAACACATCCTGATCAGTAGATTTTTCAACTATATATTGTTGTAACTTTTCGTCACCGGTAGCAGACCAATACACTTTAACTTTTTCTTCGATGGCTTTAGCATTGAAACTTAAAAGGTTAAGTGGAAGCGGTGAATGCATACTTGATAAGGTCCATGGCGAAAACTGAGTTACAGAATCTACTTGTACTGAGAATGAATTACCCAACCAGGCTGGCCCCGTTGTTTGGTTTGGGTTTGTTAGCGAAGCTATGGAATAGCCGTTTTGGGGTGTACCCCAAACTCCAAAACCACCCGGAATAACTCCGAAACATGAAGCAGCCCTTGGAGTAGAAGCCTCGTATCTTGAAGCACGCAACATAGGTACACTTGCCATATTTAGATTTCCGGTTAGTTCTGAGGGCAGGTATGTAAATTCCATTTTAGCAACACCACCACCTCCGGGATTAGAAACATCTAATTGCCAAAAGCGGTCAACAGTGCTAGGCGAATTATCTGCAATGCAATACTTCTGATTATAAAGATTGTTTACGAACGTTGGGGTAGAAGGCCAGGGAAGATTGTTTGAAGCAGTACCATAAGTGGATGCCACAACATCGCCAAATGTATTGCTCTTAAGTTGAAAAGAAAAAGGAATATATCCTGTAGGGGTTCCAAATGGAAATGTGTGAAGTTGATTATTGGTACCAATCTTCCACTTAACACGATTATAATTATCAGAACGTTCACTTAGTATATGGCCACCGGTACGCGTTATGGCATTGGTTAACGAATTATTTACAGTCATTAAATGCTGACTTAAATTAAATGATCCATTGGTGCATATTAAATTTGAATCGATAATTATTCCTGAATTGTTGAAAGGATAAGCACCGCCACCTACTATATTGCCGGTAACATTCATTATAATTCCAACGGCATCACTCATTTCAAGTTTATTAAAGGTAGTAACTTGTGTACCCATAATGCTGTCACCATTGCCAAAGCCCGGTGCAGTAGTGTTCAAAAACTTAACCAGCGAATTACCACGAACAAAATTTGTTCCTCCGGGAAGCCCGTTATTTATCCAGTTATGATTAACCTCAATGGTGTAATCATCAAATGATCTTGTAACACCAAATGTGGTGGTAGGCCTAAACGAGAAGGTTGTGGCAGAAAGAACGCCACCACCAAATGCCGGGGCATTTGTTCCAGTAACAAGTGTGCCATTGGTATTTAACCCTCCGGCAGCTCCTCCAATTGTAAGTGCTGCTAAAGCTGAAGCTGCGTTCACAGTTGGAATTATTGAAACAGATGAACGCCCGATTGTGGCCTCATATAGAACCGGAAATGCGGGAGTACCTCCCCCAACAAAACTACTGTCCTTGGTAATTTCTACGGTTAAAAATTTGGTAACATCAAGCACATAAGGTGATGAGAAATTAATGGTAAAGTTTACATTCGTATTAGCAGGTAACGCAGGCAATTGTATCGATGTATTGTTTAATACAGTAACTGGATTATTAATAACTCCAGCTGCAGGAATATTGGTGAGTGCTGTATTATTCACTGCCACTTCTACTCCCAAAGGTGCAATTAGTGGGAATGCTGACGTTGCATCGGTTTGCCACATTCTGATTGTTGTTTTACCATTTGGAGCGCTGAGCATGGCTACCGAATTTCTTAACGTAAATGCCATATTCATTAATTGATCGCCACTTTCAAGTCCCATCACCTGTAGTTCAGATGGAGTATAGGTGTATTGAAATTTATTATCAGTTCTATCAGGCCTGAAAGGCGAAATAAGTGTTTGGCCCACAGCCGAAGGTACTCCTGAAACAACAGTCTTATTATATGCAGAATTAACTATTAACTTGGGATTGGTTTGCAATGGCTGATCACCAATTAAGACATTATGAAACATATGAAATGTTCCGCTTTGAGGCGATGTAGCATTAGGGTTGCCTGCCACAAACTGCTGAGGCGCATCAATGGTAACAGTTGCCGGATTATAAATTTTCAACGTAGCACATACCGGATTTTGATTTGTAGTAATAATAGGATAATTAGCCAAGCCATTAATTAATGTAACGGGCGTAATTAATGCTGTATCATTTGCAGTAGGAATACCAGGACACCAATTGGTTGCAGTGAACCAATCGGCAGGATTACCGGGTGTACCGCCCAACCATTTACACAGTTTGCTGCCTGGCAATGGGCAATCTTCTACAATGGTAACATCATAATCTTCGGTTTCACCAAATGTATGAATAGAACATGGGGTTATGAATCCGCTTGAACCGGCAAATACTTCACGTACACGCAAACGTACCGTTTTGGAAGTAAAATTTGCAAATGGGCCAACACCACCTGTAACAACATCACCAATGTTTGGCACGTTTAGCGGTAGGGCATACCATTGCACACCTTGATACGCAGGGTTGAATGGGCGTCCTGCACCTTTAGCAGGATATCCAATTACGCTCATTTGAGAATTTGCCGATAAATTGCCGGTGAAACCAATGGTTTCACTAATCCATCCTCCTACACCGTTTATACTATCATTAAAGTCACCATCGCCATTCCAATCAATCCACATCTTAATCGTATTTGCCGAAAACCAGGTGCCCGGAGCAACACAAATCTCTTCGGATGCACTACCTGTGCGTATTCCCTGACCTGCTTTAAGTATTAATGTTCTGTCTTTACCTGATCCTGAATTTGTTGGTGGAAACAAGGTATAATCAGGGTTGTGAGGAGCATGGCGATCGCACCATTGACCTCCGGCACCACCTACACCCGAACAAATAGGATTGCTGCCATTGGTATTGTAAGGAATGGTATTGTCATGATATTGGCTAAGCAAAGGGTCGCCACCACCGATACTGGAGACATAAACACTCCCTATATAGTCATTAACTGTATAGTTAGCAAAAGCTGTTCCTACAGTGTAAGAGCCCGTACAATAGCTTACCCCTATGATAGAACCACCCGGCAAACTTCCTGCAGTGCCATTATTAAAAAATACCGTGCCACAGGTATCGCCTACAATTTTTATAAAATCGGCATCTACAATATTTCCTGGTGTAGATGGTGGACTAGTTTTTATGTCATAAGTCAGCCAAAAGTAATTGTCTCCCATTACTAGATTTACTGCACCCGGGCCACCAATTGGGGTAGTGCCAAAAGCAAGGTATGGACCGGCATTAGCAAGCGTTGTTATAGGAGCTCCAAACACTGGCATTGCTGAACTGAATATGGGACTTGTTCCTGTGAAAAATAATTTGGCATTAGCAACATCATTTGGAATGTTGGTTCCTGTAGCAAGAAAATACATAGAGTCGAGTCGTGCTATCCCGCCACAATTAGAAGGAAGCGAACCACAGGTTGTAACCTTTACACCAATTACCAGATTATTGGTACTGCCAGGGCTCACCGTTAAGGTGTTTTGTGAATGTATGTTAGCACTGGTAATCGCCATCCTTGTAGGAAAATGATCAAATGATATTTGATCCATATATATATTTCTTCGCGAATCCCACGTTTTGGCCATGATAATAATATAAACAGGCGCGCAACCATTAAACTGTGCAAGAGGTGGTATTGAGTAAGAATGTTGCCTCCATGCATTGCCTGCACCCCAGCCAATGGTATCAACCCAGGTAGTTCCTATTAACGTAGCACCGGCAACCGATGTTGAGTTACTAACGTATACTTGCACCGTGTCTGACTGTCTGTTTTGAAATGCTGCCGGAATTCCAAAGCGTGTATTTTGAAATGTTTCATGATAGAGCCAGAAATTTACGGTAGCTGCTGCGCCCCCTCTGCCTGAAAAATCAAGTGGGGCAGATGAAATGTATGCACAACTGGTATCAATGCCTCCGGTACATAGGTTGTTTACACTATTATATTGAAGGTAATTGGCAGGCGTATATGCACCAGGGGCCACACAGCCCGAAGCATAAACTGACCATTGATTCCCCGGTAATGAGCCAGCATTACTAGTTGGAATGGATGCGGGATACATCACCTGCATTTGCCATGTGTTCCACATGTGATTTGTAGTTAATGCAGCACCAATAGGATCGGTAATGGTAGCACTTTTTACTTGCGTGGTTGAGAGGCAAATTGCGCTTACAAAGCACAAGGCATGCCTTAACAACCCAATTAATTGGTTTAGTTTTGGTCTTTCCATTAAGAGAAAGTTTAGTTATTAAAAATGGGACTATTGAGTTGCACCTATTAACTCAATAGAATGAATTGCGTTACAATTCGCCAAAAACAATACTAAAAATTATACCGAAAAGTTATTTCTGAGTGTCTTGATTTGTATACAGTTGTAATTCAATCGATTATTTTATGAATATACCGGCAAATATTTTACCATTGAAATTTAAGCCTTAGTCAAAAATCTACTTTTTAAACCAATTTTTTCGATTCTTTACCATGATTTTTTCGTGCTTTTTTTTCGCACCGCTATAAATGCTTTTTTTACTTGTCTAAATGTCAGGTAAATAATGGGAGTTTTTAAAAAGCTGTTTTACATTTTTCAAATGGTCATGCCTAGTCGATAGCTCTTTAATTTTTCATTTAATCAACTAAAACACGATGGGACATTAAGAGTCGCAGAAAAAATAATAACTACTTATAGAATAACTTCAGAGAACCTAGCCAAAAGCTAGAATTAAAATTGACTCTGCTGTAGCAACATGTTGAATACCTTATTGACCTAAGTTGTTGTAGCTGAAAAATTTGCAGAAATGGCCTTTTCTATTTCTTCCATCAGCCACATAGGGGTGCTGGTAGCACCGCATATACCAACTGTATTGGCATTATCAAATAGAGCATAGTCCAAATCCTCAATAGTTGAAATAAAATAACTTCTTGGGTTTTCTTCTTTACAAACGTTATATAATACTTTGCCGTTGCTGCTTTTTTTCCCACTTACAAATATGATCACGTCATATTGTTTAGCAAATTTTCGCAAGCGTGGTTCGCGATTACTTACCTGCCTGCATAGGGTATCATTACTTGTGAAATTATCTTGCGTAATTATTCCATTTACTTCTAAAATGCGCTCTCCTATTTTGGCTTTCATATGTTCGAAGCCTGCCGTGCTTTTGGTAGTTTGTGAAAAAAACTGAATTGGCAATCTAAAATCAACTTTATCAAGATCATCTTCATTCCGAACTAAGATAGCCTTGCCTTCGGTTTGTCCAATTAAACCATTTACTTCAGCATGATTCTCTTCACCATAAATTACAATCTGCCCGTTATTTTGTTCCATTTCTTCAAAACCATCTCGCACCCTATATTGTAATTTGAGCACTACCGGACAAGAAGCATCTATAAGTTCTATATTATTTTTAATGGCGGTTTCATAAGTAGAAGGTGGCTCACCATGTGCCCTTAATAACACTTTGCAATCTTTTAAATCTTGAAGTTGAGTGTGGTCTATAATTTTTAAGCCTTTTCGGGTTAAGCGCTCTACCTCCATGTTATTATGAACAATATCGCCTAAACAATAAAGTGTTCCTGTTTTATCCAACTCTTGCTCAGCGAGTTGAATGGCGTAAACAACACCAAAGCAAAAACCAGACTCATTATCAATTGTAACTTTCATTTATAAAGCGGTTATTTTTTTTCCAATTATGTTTTCGGCATAGCTTAAAACAAAGTCAACCTGTTCTTCTTCGTTCAAGAGCGTGTTATCAAGCAATATAGCGTCTGCTGCTTTTATTAGTGGACTTTCAGTTCGATGACTATCTTCGTAATCGCGCGAATCGAGGTTGTTATAAATCTGATCGTAGGTGATTGCTACACCTTTATTTATGAGCTCATTGTATCTGCGCATGGCGCGTACACCAATATCAGCTGTCATAAATATTTTTAAATCAGCGTTGGGAAATACGGTAGTACCAATATCCCTACCATCCATTACAAGCCCACCATTTTTACCATATTCCTGTTGAATAAAAACAAGATGCTTGCGTACTTCTCTAATAGCACTTACATGACTCACATTTTCACTAACAGGCATTTCACGAATTTGTTTTTCAATCTTCTCATCATTTAGATAAATTTCTGATTGCCGGGTAGTATTATTGAAACGGAATTCGATAAAAATATTATTTAAGATTTCGTTATAATTATTGTGGTGCAACTGTTCCACTTCTCCCGGTTGGGGAATATCAATGTGATTTTTTAAAAAATAATACGTAACTGCCCTATACATTGCTCCACTATCCACATATTTTAATCCTAACTTACGAGAAATAGCTTTTGCCAAAGTGCTTTTTCCGCAAGATGAGTAGCCGTCAATGGCTATAATAATGTTATCTAATTGATTGGACATTAATAAGGATGCAGCAAATATAGCTGATTTTAGATTGATATGCTTCAGCTAGTGAATGAGCTTATAAACTTTATTTTTGTTTTTTGTAAATAGTGATGGAATGATTTTACAATTTATAAGTGTATTGCATTTTTAATCACATAAGTAATTAAGTAATTGCCAAAAAATGTTTTCTTTGCCCCCCGACAAAAATCAGACACTTCGATTTTTTAATAAAACCTAACAAAATAACTATAAGTATATATGATAGTTGGTGTTGCCAAAGAAACCAAGGAACGCGAAAAACGAGTTGCCTTAACTCCTGAGGTAGTAAAGTCGCTGGTAACAGCCGGATACATCGTTCAAGTTGAAAGTGGAGCAGGCGAGGGTGCATCGTACAGCAACGAAATGTATGTAGCCGCAGGAGCCTCCATAGCAAATCGTAATGCAGTTTTTGGTAATTCGGATGTATTATTAAAAGTAAATCCTGCCGAAGTATCGGACATTGCCTTAATGAAACCCGAAGCTGTCTATATCAGCTTTATGTTTGCAGGAATAAACAAAGAACTTATTGAAGCAGGTGCTAAGCAAGGTATTACCATGTTTTCGGTAGATGCTATACCCCGTATATCAAGGGCACAGAAGATGGATGCTCTCTCTTCACAAAGTAATCTGGCAGGTTATAAAACCGTATTGCTTGGGGCTAATTATTTAGGTAAAATATTTCCAATGTTAATGACCGCTGCAGGAACCATAAAACCAAGCCGAGTTGTTATTATGGGTGCCGGTGTAGCCGGGTTACAAGCCATTGCAACTGCTAAGCGCCTTGGTGCCATTGTAGAGGTTAGTGATATAAGACCCGAAACAAAAGAGCAAGTAGAATCTTTGGGTGGAAAATTTATTGAAGTTAAAGGTGATGATAGTGTAAAAACTGGCGGTGGTTATGTAACATCAGTTTCAGAAGAGTTTCTGAAAAAACAACAAGAATTGCTTTATAAGCACATTACGCAAGCCGATCTGGTAATTACTACTGCATTAATTCCCGGCAAAAAAGCGCCTGTGTTGGTAACAGAAGAAATGGTAAAAAATATGCGCCCCGGATCGGTAGTTGTTGATATGGCTGTTGAGCAAGGTGGTAATTGCCCGTTGAGCGAGCTTAATAAAGTTGTTACTAAGCATGGTGTAATTATAGTTGGCGAGTCAAACATGCCAAGTTTATTGCCAATGAATGCCAGCGATTTGTATGCAAAAAATATTCAAACGTTCCTGTTACATCTTAGCAACAAAGATGGATTTAAGTATGAAATGGAAGAAGAAATTACCAAAGGCTCTTGCATCGTACTTAAAGGTAAATCACAGATAAATTAAATTTCCTAAAATATGAAAGAAACTTTAGAATTCATCAGCAGCAACATGCCTATGATATACATCGTAATCCTGAGTATATTCGTGGGAGTTGAAGTAATTGGTGGCGTTCCGTCTGTATTGCACACCCCTTTGATGAGCGGTGCCAATGCAATACACGGTGTAGTCATAGTAGGTGCTATTATTGTAATGTTGAATGTGGATACAAGTAACATCCTTGCGCTTGCGCTTGGAACAATTGCGGTATTCCTTGGAACATTAAATGTAGTTGGAGGTTTTGTTGTTACCGACAGAATGTTGGAGATGTTTAAAAAGAAAAAGTAATCAGAGGTTAGTAAACAAGTAATAAAGCGTTTATCGAAATAATCCAAATGGAAAAAAAGTATTTTCTTGATATTATATATTTAATTGCCTCAATAACATTTATTATTGGGCTAAAAATGATGGGCAATGCCAAGTCAGCTCGAAATGGTAACCTATATGCTGCTGCAGGTATGACCTTAGCCATTCTTGGTACAATTTTTCTTCACGAAGGCGAAGTTCCCATGTTGGTATATGCGCTTATTTTTGGAGCAATTGCAGTAGGAACAATTGTAGGTTGGCTTACTGCCAAAAGGGTGTTAATGACCAAGATGCCTGAGCTTGTTTCACTCTTCAATGGAATGGGCGGTGCCTGTGCCGCATTGATATCGCTTATCGAATTTAAGCACAATCATGAAATGGGGGCAGGGTTTGGTATCATGCTTAGCATTGTTCTTGGTTTAATAATCGGTTCTGTTTCATTTTCGGGAAGTATCATTGCTTTTATGAAATTAAATGGCACATTAAGTAAAGCAATCCGACTGCCGAGTTATAATATTCTGAATAACGTCTTTATGCTGGCTACCCTTGCTATGGGAGGTTACATTATTATGAGTCATGAATTACCAGGCATTGCAATTTGGGTTTTGTTTTTAATGTCGTTGTTGTATGGAGTATTGTTTGTAATTCCCATTGGTGGAGCAGATATGCCTGTGGTAATTTCTTTGTTAAATTCATTTACTGGTTTGGCAGCAGCTACTGGTGGTTTCTTATACGGAAATCAGGCAATGCTAACCGGAGGTATACTTGTTGGTAGCGCTGGAACTATACTAACTTTTGCTATGTGTAAAGCCATGAATAGACCGTTGAGCAATGTTATTTTCGGTGCATTTGGCGGAAGCACTGCAAGTACCGAAAGCAGCAGTGGTATTAAAGGTAACATTAAGGATATAACAACAACCGATTTAGCTGTGCTTATGAATTACTCTAAAAAGGTAATTATTGTTCCTGGTTACGGGCTGGCTGTAGCACAGGCTCAACACGTGATACATGAACTTGAAAATATTTTGGAAGAAAGAGGAGTGGATGTTAAATATGCCATACATCCCGTAGCTGGGCGTATGCCGGGCCACATGAATGTATTGCTGGCTGAGTCCAATGTAGACTATGGTAAACTTGTTGAAATGGAAGACATCAACCCCGAGTTTAGCACAACTGATGTGGTGTTGGTGGTAGGTGCGAATGATGTAGTAAATCCTGCCGCAAAAAATGACAAGTCTTCGCCTATATACGGAATGCCTATACTTGATGTAGAAAATGCTCAAAACATAATCGTAAACAAACGGAGTATGAATGCCGGTTATGCAGGAATTGAAAATGAGTTGTTTTATAATCCAAAAACGAGCATGCTATTTGGTGATGCTAAAAAAGCACTGACTGAATTAGTCAACGAATTAAAATCGATGGATTAATACTTTTTAAAACCATTGACTGATTTACATCTATTAACTAAATACTTTCCTCAACTTACTAAGGAACAATTAGCGTTATTTAATAACCTGCACGACCAAATTATTTTTTGGAATGAGCGCATTAATTTGATCTCGCGTAAAGACACATCCAACATTGTGTTGCATCATATATTACATAGCCTTGCTATTGCTAAGTATATTAAATTTGAAAGCAATGCAACTGTTTTAGATATAGGCACGGGAGGTGGTTTTCCCGGATTGCCATTGGCAATATTTTTTCCAAACACGCATTTTCATTTAGTCGATTCAATTGCAAAAAAAATAATGTGTGTTAGCGAAATAATTAAGGCATTGGAATTAACGAATTGTGAGGCTGAATGCATACGTGCCGAAAAATTGCAAAATCAATATGAGTTTGTTGTAACACGCGCTGTGGCCACAATGAGTGATTTGAATAAATGGACCACAACAAGTCTTAAAAGGAAACCGCTGCATGCCAGGCCTAATGGAATCATTGCATTAAAGGGAGGAGCTTTGGAAGAACTTGAACATTTTCAAGCTAAAAATTTGGAAGTCAAGAATTTATCTGACTATTTTGAAGAAGAATTTTTCGCTACTAAAAAGCTTGTTTACTTGCCCAGACTTTAATTAGATAGTTATAAACTATTTTCGGCTGATTACCTAAGAAGCTGATTATCTGTCATTTACGAAATTTAATAATTATTTTGAAAATTTCCCTTTCAAAATGAGGCGGATTATTTACATTTGCATCCGTATTGAAATAGAAAACTGGTAAAATAAATAGACTCAAAAAATGAAAAGGACCTTTCAGCCATCAAACAGAAAAAGAAGAAACAAGCATGGATTTCGCCTCCGTATGGCTTCAGCAAATGGGCGTAGAGTAATTTCAGCTCGCAGAGCTCGTGGAAGAAAAAAACTTTCAGTGAGTGACGAGACTTCTAACCAGAAGTAATAATTTTTGGAAGATTTAGTTACGTGTATATTTAAAGGCTGCAGACTTAATTGGATGTAGCCTTTTTTCTTTTTAAATAGTTAACTGTAACAAAAAAACTTTTACATCAACCTTTATTTTCAAGTATGCGAAGAGTATTAAGTTTCTTTAGCATCATAAATGGTTTCAACTAAGCGTATAAAAGGGTGTTTTCTCATGGGTATGTTCACGAATTACTCCAACCGATATCAGATTAACCATCAGCTTAGTTGCACGCCATCTGCTAATATTTATTAGTTTACAATATTGCTTTAAGGTGATGCGATCGTTTTTTGATAGATATTCGAGTAATGCTTTTTCTTTGCTACTAAACTCTATGATTAGTGGTTTATCGTTTGAAGATTTCCGTAGCACATCAACAGTTACTTTGCTTGCCAGAAGCGATTGATCTTTTACACGAATGTAAACCCACCATTTATCATCTTCACCTTTTGATGCATAGGGCTTTTCTTTTCCTTCAGGTATATAAGCTTCTAACACTATCTTGCCTTGTATTTGCCATTCTTTTATCTCAATTTTAATTTCGGGTTTGCAATAAAAATTGGCTGCCAAATCAAGCATATATTTTTCTTCTTCACTTCTGATACCTGCAATTGTTTTATCATCGCGCACACCGATCAGTAAGCAGCCTCCTTTATGGTTAGCAAACGAAACCATTGTTTTAGCAATCTTATAGGCACTTGTAATCTCCTTTTTGTAATCGAGCGTATCGCTCTCTCCTGGGGCAATTATCTTAAACAAAGGATGCATGATGCAAGAATAACAAAGTTATTCTTGTATATAAAGATTCACTGCAATTTAAGTCAACATCAATTTTAATTAATACAAACAGAAAAGAAAGACACATTTTTGCAAAAAGATAGTCAGGCAGTTGTTCATCACCGGGCAGCATACATTACTATGTTAATGATGTAACAAAATAATTAGCTATTAATCTGAATGGAGTATTCAATAAATATACATTTGCAAAAAAATAGTGCATGAACATACTTGATATAAGGGAACTATATAAGCGGTACGAAAGCCATACTGCTCTTGATAATGTTTCACTGGAAATACCAGCCGGAAAAGTATATGGATTATTAGGCCCAAACGGAGCCGGCAAAACTTCGTTGATTAGAATAATCAATCAGATTACTGCCCCAGATAGTGGTACGGTTTTATTTGAAGGCAAACCATTGTCACCAGATACAATTAGTCAAATAGGCTATATGCCCGAAGAACGCGGACTTTACAAAAAAATGGAAGTAGGCGAGCATGCTATTTACCTGGCGCAATTAAAGGGCATGAGCCGCAGCACGGCTGTTGCTGAACTTAGAACCTGGTTTGAAAAAATGGATATGCGTGGTTGGTGGAAAAAGAAAATTGAAGAATTATCGAAAGGTATGGCTCAAAAAATTCAATTTATTACTACCGTAGTTCACAAGCCAAATTTGCTTATACTTGATGAACCATTTACCGGATTTGATCCAATAAACGCTAATATAGTAAAGGACGAACTATTGGAATTGCAGCGCAATGGAACATCCATTGTGCTAAGCACACATCGCATGGAATCGGTTGAGGAGTTGTGTTCGCATATTGCATTAATCAATAAGTCGAAAGTAGTTTTGCATGGTGCTGTTAAGGATATTCGTAAACAATACAAAGCCGATTCTTACACATTGCATTATGAAGGAAGCAAAATAGCATTGGCTAATTCGCTGTGGGCCGGTTTCGAATTGCTCGATAACAAACAAACTGAAGAAGGGAATTTTGCAACCATTAAAATGCTTGATGGAGCAAGGCCTAACGATTTGCTTCAGGCATTGTTACCATCTGTAGAAATAAAATCTTTTAATGAACATATTCCCAGCATGAATGATATTTTTATAACCGTTGTAGGAGAGTCTAACACTAACGCAACATTGCAAAATAATGAATAAAATACTTCTCATAATTAAGCGTGAGTATCTTACACGAGTTCGTAAGCGCTCCTTTATCATCATGACACTGCTTGGGCCTTTGCTCATGGGTGCTATTATTCCAATAAGCATTTATATTCAAAGCAGTGGTGGCGATGAAAAAACTAATATTATTGTTATAGATAATAGCAGAGAAGCGTTGTATGCGCGCCAGTTATCCTTTAATAATAAAGATGGGGTAATACAGTACTATCCGGATACATCTTCTATTGAACAAGCAAAAAAGTCTTTCAACCCTGAAATATATTACGGTCTGCTTTATATTTTTAACACAGCTGGTGATAGTGTTTCATACGAGCTGTTTACACCCAAGTTAGCAAGTATGTCAAAGGTAGAATCTATCAGATCGTCAATTCAGAAAATTGCTGATGAAGATGCGTTGGTTAAAAATGATATAGACCCAATGTTACTTGCTGCCCTCAAGCAAAAAGTAAAACTAAAACAAACCAGTTTTATAAATTCGGAAAATAGCAGCACCAATGCCACGTTAACCTCTATTCTTGCTTTCGTTTCGGGTATTTTGATTTACATGTTTATTTTTATTTATGGCGCACAAGTAATGCGAGGGGTAATGGAAGAAAAATCCAGCCGTATAGTTGAGGTAATTATGTCATCAGTAAAACCATTCCAGCTTATGATGGGAAAGATATTGGGAATTGCAATGGTTGCCCTTACTCAGTTTATTCTTTGGGCGCTACTAACATTTGGTGTTGCCGCAGTTTCCATTTCATTTATGGCCGACAAAATGGGAACGAGCAAAGAAGCCATGGCCAAGCAAGTGGGTTCGCAACAACCTGCCATGGGCAATAATCCGATGGTAAATGCAGATCATTTAGAAGAAAATGAAATTGTAAAAACATACAAGCCTATGATTTTAAAAGCATTGGGCTTGCGTTTATATTTTACTTTCTGTTTGGCTATTTACTATATGCATCGCTATTTGCTGCCGTAGGTGCTGCAGTAGATGCCGAAACGGATGTGCAGCAATTTATGCTGCCAATTACAATACCTCTGATTTTTGCATATATAGCTGCAGCAGCAGTGATGCAAAATCCTGATAGCCCTCTTGGATTCTGGTGTAGCATTTTCCCATTTACATCGCCCATAGTAATGATGGTGCGCATGCCATTTGAACCACCTGCATGGCAAATAGCTTTAAGCATGGCACTGCTAGCCGTAACGTTTGTATTGATTACCTTACTAGCTGCAAAAATTTATCGCACCGGCATTTTAATGTATGGTAAAAAAGTAACTTGGAAGGAATTATTCAAGTGGATGAGATATTAATCAAACAGTGATTAATATTCAAACTCATATTTCTTTTATTTTTGAATAATCAGTTTATAGCTGAATACCGAATTTTGTGTTTCGAGCTTAACAAAGCACACACCTTGATATAGTGGCATTTCAATTGTTTCAAAGCCGCTATTCAAATTGTACATCACTCGTTTAATTTCTCTACCTATTTCATCATAAATAATTACTTTAGATAAAGGTGAATTGGCTTTAATCACAATGGCATTAAATGAGGAATTATAAAACAAAAACGGATTACCATTAACTAATTCAGGAAGAGATACTGTTGATGTGAACACTGTGGATGCAACCGCACAGCTGTTGCTATCAGTAATTACTACATAATATTGCCCGGCTATGGTTGGCACAAAAAAGCTATCAGTACTTAATACAAGATTTGGATTATTTACATTAAACCAAGCATAGCCCACATTAGTTGCATTGCAATACAATGTATCGTTACTGCTTGTAATGGTTGGCTGTGGTGGTAGTTGAAACTCATTAATAAAATTAGTGAAGAGCACCGTGTCGCAGCCGGCAGCATTGCATGCAATTAACTGCACATCAAAAGCTCCATAGTTATTATAACAAATTCCGGTTGGATTCTGATCGGTAGAGGATGAAGGCGAAGCTCCTGTAAATGTCCATTGCCACGAGGTTGGATTAAATTGCGATTGATCGTAGAAGTCAATACATTTTTTATCACAAAAAAGTGTGTCGCTGCACGAAAGGTTGGCTATGACAGACGAACATGTTTTTATTTCTATTGGAAAAAAAGTAGTGTCGCTAAAAGGTGCAAAAAGAAATGCTCTTATTAACTGCACATTATAATTACCGGGTGCTGTATAAACGTGCGATGCGGTAGCGGTATATGCAAAATTATTTGGGCCTGAACCGGGGTCATCAAAATTCCATTGAAAACTTACATAATTTACCGAGTCGTAAGCAGTAAAAAGAGTGGTGTCGCCAAGGCAAAATTTTTCGATATCAATAAATTGAAAAATATGGGCGCTAACGCAAGGCAAACCATACTGACTGCTGCCGGTAGGGCCAAGAAAAATTGCTGAATCGTTATAATTACATCCTACGCCAAGAACATTAGGATTTTCAATTGCTGCAAGGTGGGTGGAAGGATTTCGTGCCCAGTAAATTTTAGCATCAGGAGCTAATTGTAAGGTTCCCGAAAAAACTGCTGATACTCCCGTACCCACAATGGTATATTTGGTACTATTAATTAAAGCAGTTGTTGGTTGAGTTAAATCATACTGATATATTTCAAATAAATTATAATCGGAACCATAAAGAATTTTCGCATCTGGCGAAAATTCAACAGAGTATGAACCTGATGAATTAAAGTTTACATCTAATTGTTGTGGGTTGGACGGAATACCTGTAAGGTTGTCGAAATCATACAGCCAAATTTGGTTAGGCTCTCCCAATGCAAAAGCAAGTCGTGCAGCATTTGGAGAAAATTTCATGCCTCCTAAAAAAGCTATACCTGTATTGACCATAGGTATCATGCTGGTGATAACGGGGACATTTATTATTCCTGTGGGGGTTAACTGATATGCATAAAATGAATTGCCGGGAAAGTCGTGCGACATAATCCACAAATCAATTCCATTACCATGTCTGCATGCAGCAACACGCTCAGAAGTTGGTGTATACAGTTGAACATTTTTTGTAGTAACGCCTCCTAAGCCACCATTAAGGGTCATGTCTACAATTGAATAGGAGAAGCCATTGCCACCTCCAAATCCATCAGTTGTAAAAACATAAAATAAATCAGAACTGCCCGGTTGACGCACTGCTAAAACCGACTGTGTGCTTGAATTATTTCCTAACAGGCCAGTTCCATTGGCCATTGTATTATGGTTTTTATTCCAGATGGTTTGTCCATCGCTATAGAAAAGCAAGTCGCCATTTGCATCTGCCATGCTTGTGCAACCTTCAAATTGATTCATTGAACTGGGAGAAATTACTACCGGTGAGCCTGAATTAAAATCCAAAGCGGCATTTGTTCCGAAGTACCATTTATTGGCTTCTTTCTGAGCTTGTAAGTTATAGCTTACTAGTAAAAGTAAGCAATAGATTAAATTTTGCGTTCTCATTATATTTATATTTATTATTTAGAAATTAATTTGAGTTTTATTGATTGGTCGTTGTATAAAAGTTGTGCAATGCAAGTTTGATTATACGTTGGAATAGTAGCTATATACTTATTCACACTTTCAGGAATGTTTACTTCCGACAGTTTTCTTCCGGTGATATCGTAAATAATAAGCAAAGCATTTTCCATAACACCTGCTGTATTTTCAACAATCAATTGCCCCAATTCCATGTTATAATTCATGCTAATGTTATCTTGTGTTATTTCCATCACTCCAACTGAGGAGCTAAAAACATTAGATGCCACTGCGCAATTATTACTATCTGTAATAACAACATAATATTGACCTGCCAGGGTTGGCGCAAAAAAGTTGGTTGTGCTCAACACAAGATTTGGATTGGTAACATTGTACCATGCAAAGCTTACATTAGTTGCATTGCAATACAAGGTATCGTTACTGCTGGTTACCGTTGGTTGTAGTGGTAGTTGAAACTCGTTAATGAAATTGGCAAACAATACCGTGTCACAACCTGCTGCATTGCAGGCAATAAGTTGCACATCAAATGCACCATAATTATTATAACAGATTCCTGAAGGATTCTGATCGGTAGATGATGATGGCGAGGCTCCGGTAAAAGTCCATTGCCAGGATGTTGGATTAAACTGCGACTGATCGAAAAAGTCGATGCATTGCTTATCGCAAAACAAAGTATCGCTGCATGATAAATTAGCAATTACCGAAGAGCAAGTTTTAATTTCAATATCAAAAGTAGCAGTATCGCTAAATGGGGCAACAAATAAGCCCCGAATTAATTGAACGGTGTAATTTCCAGGTGCGCTGTAATAATGCGATGTAGAAGCATTATATGAAACATTGAGGGGGCCCGAACCGGGATCACCAAAATCCCATTGAAAAGCAAAATAACTTAACGAGTCGCTTACTAAAAAAGTAGTGGTATCTCCAATACAAAACTTGTCTATCAAAACTTGTTGGTAAACACTTTGATTAAGATTAGGTAACCCATAGATACACGTACCTCCATTTAAAAACAATCCACTGTCGGCATAGTTGCATCCTGCCCCATATACATCGGGATTATTTACTACTGCCAGCCATGTGCAGGTATTACGGGTCATGTAAATTTTTCCATCAGGTGCTAATTGTAATCCACCTGTATAGGAGCTACCCATAGGTAAAACCGGAATATCAATACGTGTAGCATCTATGGTTGCTGCAACACCGGAGGTTAAATCCCATTGAAAAAACTTAAAAGGAATTTCTGAAGTACCATAAAGAACATTTCCATTTGGGGAAAACTCAATACCATAGGCCCCCTCGAAGTTTCCGGTAGATTGCAGCTGAATAGGATTAGCGAGTATTCCTGTTGCACGATCAAAATCGAATAGCCAAAAGTAATCAGGATTACTAACTGCCATGCCAACACGGTTGCCCTGTGATGAGAATTTTAAATTCCCTAAAAAATCAAGTCCGGAACCATTAAAAACCGGTCCTATTGTGGAGTTTACTGTACCCGGAGCCAATCCGGTTTGTGTAAGCAAATGCGCGATAAAAGTACCACTATAGCTCTCGTGAGAAAGTATCCAAATGTCTACTCCATTGGCATGCGTGCAAGCAGTAACACGCTCGGTGGTTGGCGTATATAACAATTGATTTTTATTGTAACAGCTCCAAGCCCCCGTTTTGCGTCATATCAACCACATTATATTGCAACCCATTGCCACCGTTGAATCCATCAGTTGTAAAAATATAATAAGTAGTGGTGGTTCCCGGTTGACGCACGATTAACGCACTTTGTGTTGATGATGCGTTGCCGCCAAGCCCAACACCATTGGCCATGGTTACATGCGTATTATCCCATACGGTTGAGCCATCTGTGTAAAACAAAAGGTTGCCTGCATCATCGCTGATACTGCTACATCCTTCGGCCTGACACATGGCACTATTTGACAGAACTACCGGAACACCGGAGTTAAAATCAATTGCTGAATTACAGCCAAAATACCAATGATTGGCATATTTCTGCGACTGGGCTGATACAAAAAGAAAAATAAAGAATAACGTAAGTTTTGATTTCATAGAATATTAGATTTTGTTTTATTTGAAATAACCATTTTGCACTTTACTTGTTAGGCTAATTATATTTGATTAAAATTTTCAGTTAAGCTTTTCGTTGGTCACCAGGTTAAAATATAGAAATCAAGTTTTACAAGGAATATCTCCAAACTTTATTGATAAATGAATTTACTTTGTCCCTCGGGTTTTGTTCCAATTTGTCTTATTTACTGATGATAAATTTCTTACTAAAACCTGACTTATATTTTTAACTGTTTTTAAGAGTTTTGGCTAAAGTAATTATGTTTTATCAAAGTATAAAGTTTTTTCTGATAAACAGATTCGTAAATAAAGGTAAACGAAAATGGAAGAGGTAATTTTAGTAAATGATATCAGCAAACACTTTAACAAGTTTGTGGCTGTTGACAGCCTAAGTTTTACTGTTAACAAAGGAGATGTATTCGGTTTCCTTGGCCCTAATGGTGCAGGCAAAAGTACCACCATGCGTATGATGCTTGGTTTGATATATCCAACGTATGGATCTATTAAAATTCTAGGGCAAGAAATGCCTTCGAAACGAACAAGCGTGCTAGGTAAGATAGGGGCAATAATTGAAAAACCAGATTTTTATAAAACCTTTTCTGCAGCTAAAAACATTGAAATTTTTGCGCGCCTGAGCGGTGTGCATATAAGTAAAAAGCAAATTTACGAAATGCTTGACTTTGTTGGCCTACACGGAAGATACGAAGATAAAGTAAAGTCCTTTTCGCATGGAATGAAACAGAGATTAGGTATAGCACAGGCTCTCATACATGATCCTGAAATTATTGTACTTGATGAGCCAACCACCGGCCTCGATCCGCAAGGAATAATTGATATACGAAACCTTATTAATCATTTGGCGCAAGAAAAGGGCAAGACCGTTTTGCTTTCATCGCATTTATTAAGTGAAATAGAATTAACTGCCACACGAATGATTATTATTAATAATGGAAAAAAAATTCTGGAAGGAGATGTGAAAGAGTTACTCACCAACAGCGTATATTCAGTAAAGATGGAAATTGATAGTATGGAGCTAGCACAATCAACTTGGAGTAATTCTGCAGGTCAATTACCGGCATTAAGCATTGCAGAAAATGTTATTTCATTTTCTGCAGAAAAAAATCAGGTAGCTGCAATAAACAAACTGATGAATGAAGCGGGAGTAAATGTTTACAGCATTACGTATCAGCGACCATTAGAAGAATTATTTTTACGAATAACAAAAAATTAAATAGAATGATGTGGCTAACTGTGCTTCGACTTGAGATATATAAAATTTTTGCCCGTCCGCGCAGCTATATTGCCTTTGGGGCTATAGGTGTTATTGCAGCTATCATACATTTTGCTATGTATAGCGATGGTAGAAACTACATAGAAATGTTTACACAAACCCTGGAGCAATCTTTCGTAATAGAAGGCAACATACTTAATGGTAACACCATCTGTTTTATTATTTTGCAAATGCTGATAGTGCATGTGCCACTATTAATATCGTTGGTTACCGGTGATTTAATGTCGGGCGAAAGTGATTCAGGAACATTACGCTTAATGATGTTGAAACCGGTAAGCCGGCTTTCTATACTTACTGCTAAATTTACTGCAGGACAAATTTACATCCTAGCGGTGCTGTTATTTTTTGCCTTTGTTTCTTTGATTGTTGGTAGACTAATTTTTGGAGTAGGCGATTTAATTGTTCTGAAAACCGAAGAAATAACTGTATTGCAGGCTGGCGATATAACCTGGCGTTTTATTGCAGCATTGGGTGTGGCCTTTGTCGCATTAAGTATGGTTGCTGCTATTTCTTTCGCCCTCTCGTGCTTTGCAAATAATTCAATTGCACCCATTATCATTACCATGGCATTTATTATTCTAAGTACCATCATAGCCGCGCTAGATTTGCCTTCGCTCAAGTTTATGCACCCGTATTTATTCACAACACATATGGCCTCATGGCGATTGCTTTTTGATAGCCCTGTACCAATGCCGGATTTATACAATTCGTTGGCGATTTTATTATTTTATATTTTGTTATCGTTTTCAATTGGTGCCGCACATTTTCTTAAAAAAGATATTTTAGTATAACATGAAACATAAACTCCTTATTATTTTGTTTGGTTTGCTTGCCCTCTCGCTCAGCAGTATGGCACAGGCTGGCCCTGAACTGATTGAACAGGTAAGAAAAAGGTTTGCTACCGTAATTGATTATCAGGCCAAGGCTATTATTAAAACTGATGTTACTTTTATTAAAATATTGCCTGTTAATGCAAATGTATATTACAAAAAGCCTGATAAAATGCATATAGAAACAAAGGGTATTGCACTCATGCCAAAACAAGGACATGGGTATTTATTTACCTCGCTATTACAGAATAAGCAGTTTTTAATAGTAGACGCTGGTGAACAGATTTTTGAAAATAAAAAACTGAAGCAAGTCAAGCTTATACCGGTAGACGATACTTCGGATATTGTATTAGGAACCCTGATGATTGATCCACTTACATTATTGATACATAAAGCACGAATTACTTCTAAAAGCAATGGCACGGTTGATATGCAGTTTACCTATGGAAAATATTCAGAATATCTTTTGCCTGATATGTTAACGATTGAAATGGATGTAGCTAAATTTAAAATACCAAAAGCGCTTGCAGGTGATTTGGAATCAGGTACAGCAAAAAAAACAAACGATAAATCAAACAAACGTGGCAAGGTTGTTATTACCTACAAGGAATATATTATTAATAAGGGCCTGGCAGATTCTATTTTTAGAAAAAAGTAAGAATGGATGAGCAACTCGAATACGATGAGCTATTTGAACTGCTCGAAAAAAACTATTTAAAATACAACCGAAAAGATTTTATTGAGCTCGATCCAATTAGCATTCCTCATTTATTTACCAATAAACAAGATATTGAAATATCAGGATTGTTGACTGCTACCTTAAGTTGGGGACAACGAAAAACAATTATCTCCAACGCAACTTCACTCATGCGACTAATGGATTTTAACCCGCATCAATTTATCTTGCACCACACTACAAATGATTTAAAGTCACTTGCAACTTTCAAGCACCGGACATTTAATGGTATAGATGCTTTGCAATTTATTGTCGCACTGCAATCTTTTTATAAAAAATTCCCAAGCCTTGAAGGTTATTTTGTACAAAAGCTTGAAAGTAATCGGGATATGACCAACGCTTTAGCTTCATTTAAAACAGATTTTGTGGCAGCAATGTCACTTAAGCGAAGTGCCAAGCATCTTGGCAATCCTAACAGTAATAGCACTGCTAAACGCATGTGTATGTTTTTGCGATGGATGGTGCGTAAGGATAGTCAAGGCGTTGACTTGGGTATATGGCAACAAGTGTCGCCTGCCTTATTGTATTTGCCACTAGATGTGCATACAAGCAGAGTAGGGCGTAGGCTTGGTATACTGCAACGTGTACAAAATGACTGGAAGGCGGTAGATGAAATTACCAACGCATTGAAAAATTTGATAGCAACGATCCGATTAAATATGACTTTGCTTTATTCGGTTTGGGTGTGGATGGCGTTATATGAAAAAGGCATACAAAAAATTGTATGCCCATCATTTATTCTGATATTGATTTTTTAATTATCAACCCTTACTTCGAAAATACAAGGTTTTACGGTATTTATTTGTTGCACACGATTTTGACGAGCAAGCATATATTTATATTTTTTGCTTAACCCGTTATACGACCAGGTATTATCCAGTTTGTTTAGTATTTGGGTAATGTAGGCTGACTTTACGGCAAAGGCAGCACCTTCTATATTGTCTTGCTTGGCACTTATTAATCCTACCACATTGCCTTGCTCATCAAACACAGGTCCACCGCTATTGCCGGGATTAAGCGGAACAGAAATTTGATAAGCTAATGTATCGTCATTAAATCCTGACATGGAGCTAATAACACCTTCTCCATAAACTAAATCAGTACGCGGGTATCCTAAAGTAAATACTTTTTGCCCTAACTGTGCACTAGCATTAAAGATATTATAGGGAACAAAGGGTAGCGCATCGAATGTACTATCCTGAATTTTCAAAATAGCAAAATCGGTTGCAGGATCACTAAACACCACTGTGGCATCATAGCCAAAGCCGTTATTAGCAACCTGTAATTTGTGTGCATCTTTTATAACATGGAAACTGGTAGCAACATAACCCTGACCAGATAAGAGGAATCCTGTTCCACCAAATTTAGCAATCGTAGCAGGTCTTTTTTCAGCGCCACTTTGGCTCACCTTATTTATTTTACTGTCTAAGGACTTTTGTGATTGGCGAATTTTTTCTAAATCCTTCTTCAAAGCTATATAGCCACTATTGCCGGAATTACGGCTATCTAAATATGTGGAAATACCAATGGTGCTGAGTATACTAAATACTGCAACCGAAGCGGCTACAGCAAAATGCTTTTTATTTCGTTGCCAGAAAGTAATTGATAAATTATTGTTTTCAGGTGCTGCTACCGGAGTTTTAAACTCAATAGTTTTAGGTGCTTCAGCAACGGTCTTAGGTACTTCAGTAACAGGCTTACTAATTTCAATTTTTGCACTGCTAGTACCAGCAAACTCACTATGCCAGGCTTGCATTTGCATTTTAGTTCTTTCTTTAGCTGCATAGTCAAGCATCGATTGGTGCACTAGTATATACTCGTTCACTATTTGGGCTAAATAAGTATTCTGGTGAATTTTGAGTTCAAAGGCCTCAACTTCCTCTTTGCTCATAGAGCCAATAAGGTAGCGTTCGGTCAATTCAATAATGCTGTTGTCTGTGTTCATCTTCTTCTGTTTATCCCCCCTGTGTTATTCGTTTGTTTTCTTGAGATCGAAAAAAAGTTTTTTCAATCGATTCATGCATTTATAGCGTTGCGTTTTTACGGTATCTGTATTAGCATATCCAAAGGCTTCTTGTATGTAAGTCATACTTTTTTCTTCAATATAAAATGCATGAAGAAGACTATGACATGGTTCACCTATTTGAGTCATCACTTGCGTCATAATACTATAATGTAAGTTTTTCTCTTTTTCGTCTATGCCAGGCTCTTCAAGAATGGTATATTCCTCTATTTCGGTAACCTGCATTACATTTATTCTTTTCTTTTTCAACTGTGTTAACCACAAGTTGCGACAAAGGCTATAGAGATACGTTTTTAACTTACAATTTAGTATCAAAGAACGCGCATTAATCTTGTCAAACAGTGCTATTACACCATCCTGATAAATGTCCTTGGCTTCATCTTCGCTTCCGCCATTTTGAGTTACAAGTCTCATTATCATTGGATAATGTTCCTTGTAAAAAGATTTCATTGCAGTAGAATCCCCCTCGCGGATTCTTTCCATAATCAAATCATCACTGCCCGCCACTGTATTATATGCTATCAATTAATATTCGTTTTAAGTAAAAGTAACCCGCTGGCAAAAAAAATATTTTTTTTAATCTTATGGGTTACCTTTTTTTCTTTTTGGTATAAAGGTTAAGTTTAACAAATAAAAAGACTATTTAAAAAATGAAAAATCTTGTAAAATTATTCGCTGCTGCATTTGTTGTATCATTTGCTGTAGCTTGTGGAAACACTGCTGAAAACGCTGCTAACGCTGTAGATTCTACTGCTGCTGCTGCTACTGAAACTGTTAACGAAGCTGCTGCTGTTGTTGATTCAGCTGCTGCTACTGTTGATTCACGCTGCTACTGCTGTTGTTGATTCAGCTGCTAACACTGCTGGTGCTGCGGTTGATGCTGCTAAAGAAGCGGTAGGTCATTAATCTGATCACGTAACCAAAGAATGAAAACGAAACCCGACCTAGGTCGGGTTTTTTGTTTTCTGCCTTTTGTATCTGCGGTATTTTCACTTACTAAATTACAAAGCTGATTTCGGTGGTCTGAATCATGTCCCATAACTCAATTGGCCACCCAATATCAGCGTTCATAATGGAGTAATGCAGTGATTTTAGTTCTTCCAGTTGCCCTTTGCTGCTAATGGCATCATTCATTTCCTTTAACTTCAGCCCATAACCGTTTAACGATTTGTAATCATCCATAACGATTGACTTTTCATCGAAATGTATTTCCATCAACTCTTTCGCAATGCCTTTATTTCCTACAGAGAAGTATTGGATACTGCATACCGACCCATCTTCATATTTTAATAAAATCGATTTATTGTCTGCGCTTTTGTATTTATCAGTTTGAGGCGAAAGCTGCTCACTGCTAATCGACTTAATTTTACTTCCGGTAAAAAAGTCATCAGGTCAATAATGTGACAGCACTCACCAATTATTCGTCCACCATCGCCATGTATCCAGCTATCATACGGTATGTATCCGGCATTCATTCGGTAATGAATAAGCATGGGGTTATGCCTTAGGTTAGTGTGTTTTTTTATTTCTGAGGCATACTTACTAAAGCGTCTATTGAAACCACACATTAAAACAGGTTTTTCGCCTGGGGTTTTATAAAAATCTTCTATCAATCTAAGTTCGTGGCTTTGTATTGCCAAAGGTTTTTCTACAAATACATGCTTGCCGGCCTGCAAAGCTTGCAAGGCAAGCGTTGCATGACTATCGTGACGGGTGGCAATCATTACCAGGTCTACTTCCTTATCACCAAGTATATCATCTATATTTCCGGTTGCATATTGAGCACTATACTGATCGGCTATTGCTTTTGCTTTACTGCCTGTGCGGCTCATTACTGCATGCAGTTTGTATTGACTGCTCAGGTTTTTCATATTCGGTAAGTGCATGCCTGTTGCAAAATTGCCTGCACCTATCAATGCCACATTCAATACTTTTTTATTGGCAGCATATTTTTTAACGGTAACCCTATACGATTCCTTTGAAGGCGAAACTATTTCGTTGCCATAATCAAGCAATACGATAATGGGTTTTTCGGTTTGCTGCAAGGAGTCGAATGCTTGCTCAACCGAGTCGATGTGATACACTCCATTTATCATGGGTTTCAGGTTGATTTTGCCCTCGTGCACCATGCGTAGGTATTCTGTCATGTTGCGGTTCTCTGTCCAGCGCACGTAAGCATAAGGGTAATCCATGCCGCGCTCTTCGTAGCTGGCATCATAACGGCCGGGGCCGTATGAAGTAGAAATCAGAAAATCCAACTCTTTGGCATACATATCGCCACGATTAATTTCCATTCCAACCACGCCCACCAATACCACACGCCCTTTTCGTCTGCACATCTTAAATGATTGCGACAATGGTTCGCTACTTGATGTGGCCGCAGTAAATAATACCGCATCGGCTCCATAACCATTAGTAAACTGATCTACAGCTTTTAATACATCGGTCTTTGAAGGGTTAACTACTTCGTCAGCACCAAGTTCTTTGGCAATAGCTAAACGCTTTTCATCAAGGTCAGTTACCAGCGTGCGTATGCCGCTGTTGCGCAACATTTGCATGGCAAGTAAACCAAGAATTCCTGCACCTACTACCACACAATATTCGCCTATACGTAAGTCTGCTCTACGCACTCCCTGCATGGCAATGCCTCCTAAAGTAACCGTGCTGGCATGGGCCATGTACATGCCTTGTGGTACTTTCATACACAAGTTAACCGGTACATCAACAAACTCTGCATGATTTGCTATTCCGGCTCCGGCAGCTGCAACTTTATCTCCCGGCTCAAACCCTTCGACACCCACACCTACGGCTAGCACAACTCCCGAAATACTATATCCTGTTGGTTTACCAGCATCTAAAACCCCTTTTACGCGCAGGTATGTTTTTTCGATGCCGTTACTTTTTACAAAATCAATCAACTTACGCACTTCTTCAGGTTGTTCAAGGGCACGCTTTATAATTGATTTCTTGCTGGTTTGCACACTGGTTAATTCGGTTCCGGCCGATATACAACTGTTTACCACCTTTATCAACACGCAACCATCACTCACCACTGGTGCCGGTACTTTCTCACCAATTACTTTTCCTTTTTTTACAAGGGCTTGTATCACTTCTTTCTGATTTATTTTTGAACCGATGCAAAAGTATGTTTTTGGTACACATAGCAAAGAACTCATTATGCCCCGGTTATAATTGAACCAATGCATGATTTGTTTATGATTTGAATAGCATGCCGAATAAAACTGCACGAATTGAAGATTTTATCAAATCATTTACTTCCTATCTTTGCCACATGCAGTTTGAATTAATCTCTGACTTTAAACCTACTGGCGATCAGCCGCAGGCAATCAAGCAACTTACCGAAGGCCTTAATCGCGAAGACAAATCGCAGGTATTGCTTGGTGTTACCGGTAGTGGAAAAACTTTTACTGTGGCAAATGTTATAGCCGGAACAAACCGACCGGCACTCATCTTAAGCCATAACAAAACACTTGCTGCACAGTTGTATCAGGAGTTTAAAACTTTTTTTCCAAATAATGCTGTTGAATATTTTGTGTCCTACTACGATTACTATCAGCCCGAAGCATACCTACCATCTACGAATACGTATATAGAAAAAGACCTTGCCATTAACGAAGAGATAGAAAAAATGCGTTTAAGCACCACTACTTCATTACTTAGTGGAAGGCGCGATGTAATAGTGGTATCAAGCGTATCGTGTATTTATGGAATGGGCAACCCGGCAGATTTTGCAGATAATATTGTACGCCTGCACAAGGGAATGCGCATTTCGCGCAATTCATTTTTGCATCGGTTAGTGAGTGGCTTGTACTCGCGCACAATAAATGAATTTAAGCATGGCACCTTTCGTGTAAAGGGCGATACGGTTGATATATTTTTGGCATATGCCGATTTCGCGTTACGCGTAATCTTTTTTGGTGATGAAATTGAAGACATCGAAACCATTGATCCAATTAGCGCAAGCCGCATCGAAAAACTTGAGTTTACAGCAATCTTTCCTGCCAACATTTTTGTTACCAACAAGGATAGGCAGCTTCAAGCCATTTGGAATATACAGGAAGATATGGTTAAGCAAATTGATTTTTTCAAAGAAAATCAGCGGTTTCTCGAAGCCAAGCGACTGGAAGACCGCGTTACGTATGACCTTGAGATGATTCGTGAATTGGGATATTGTAGTGGTATCGAAAATTATTCGCGCTACTTTGATGGGCGTGTACCAGGTAACCGACCTTTCTGTTTGCTTGATTATTTTCCTGATGATTTTATCATGGTCATAGATGAAAGCCATGTTACTGTTCCTCAAATTAGGGCCATGTATGGTGGCGACCGCTCGCGCAAAGTAAATCTGGTTGAATATGGTTTTCGATTACCATCAGCATTAGATAACAGACCACTGAAGTTCGAAGAATTTGAATCGATTGTTGGTCAGTTAATATTCGTAAGTGCAACTCCTGCCGATTTTGAATTGCAACTCAGCGATGGAATTATTGTAGAGCAATTGATACGTCCTACCGGCTTGCTCGATCCTCCTATCGAAGTAAGGCCAAGTATGAATGAAGTGGATGATTTATTAAATGAAATAGAAGAAGTTGTAAAAAATGATGAACGCGTATTAGTAACAACATTAACTAAGCGGATGGCAGAGGAGTTGGCCAAGTATCTTACTAAAATGAACATACGCTGCCGTTACATACACAGCGATGTAGAAACACTTGACCGTATTGAAATCTTGAGCGACTTACGTAACGGACTGTTTGATGTATTAATAGAATAAACCTGCTACGCGAAGGACTCGACTTACCCGAAGTGGCACTAGTAGCTATATTAGATGCTGATAAAGAGGGATTCTTACGCAGCAACCGATCGCTGGTGCAAACGGCAGGTCGCGCAGCACGAAATATTAATGGACGTGTAATTATGTATGCCGATAAAATTACCGAAAGCATGCGCATGACCATAGAGGAAACCAATCGCAGACGCGAAAAGCAAATTAAGTATAATACCGAAAATGGTATTGTTCCACAACAAATTAAAAAATCAAAAACTTCGGTTTTTGCTACGGCCGATGGAAAGAGCAGAAAGAATATGGGCTATGTTGAGAATACAGAAACTACCATTGCTGCCGACCCTTTAATTGCATATATGAATAAGGAAGACTTCCAAAAGCAAATTACCAATACAAAAAGAAAAATGGAATTGGCAGCACGCGAGCTCGACTTTATGGAGGCAGCACGCCTGCGCGATGAAATGTTTGAACTTGAAAAATTAGTAGCCGAAAAGTAAAATATGCAGTGGTATATATTTATTCTGGCAGTTTCCTTATATATTATTTCTGTAGCTGCCGCCATTTTTTTAATGATCTTGAAATCGGAGAAATGGAAAAAACGCTTGCCCAAACTAATTACGGCACATGCCGTTTTGCTCCTCTTAGTTGTTGCATTTAATTTGTTGGCCAGGTATGATCTTATTGATTTGCCTATTAAGCAATTGGTAAATATTATTTTCTGTAGCACAGGAGTAGCAGTGTCGGGTGCTGTTTTAAAAAGCAAAATGAATTTGATAATCAAACTACTTTATGCTGTTTTTGCCAGTAGCTTTATAATTTTTGTATTGAGCACTTCTACGCTTGTAAGTTTAATTGCAAACTTTAAGCCCTTTAGTAATTCAGAAAACAGATTTGCACTTGGCAATAACTATTACCTCGAATTGCAAACATCCATGCTTAATAATAGAGAAATAGCACCACGCTACAAATTATACAAACGCATTTTTTATTTTAATAAGACCCTTATGCGTGATATAGACTTTACTGAAAAAATAAACCGTCTAAACGTAAATAAACTTAGTGGGGAAGATAGTGTGTCACTATCCGTGTATACCTTTGGTGTAAAATGCGACACTACCTTGCTATTAAAACCGGTTAGCACCAAGCTGCAAATAAGGCAGAAACGCGGTAAAGAGTAAATGCGTAATACAAGAGTACTCATAATAGGGCAGGGGCTTGCGGGTACATTACTGGCCTGGTATTGCGAACAACACCATATCGATTTTCTTTGCATAGATGATGAAAAACAAAATACCTCATCGCGCATAGCTGCCGGCATAGTTCATCCTGTTACCGGCCGTAGATTAGTGGTTGCACCATCGTTTAGTGAGCAAATGAAAACTGCAACAGAAGTGTATGCATCATTAGAGAGCACTTTAGGACAAGCTTTCTTTAGGCAAAAACCAATTATTGAAATTTATTCCTCTGTAAAAAGTAAAAATGATTGGAACGAACGCAGCAGTGCTCCAGAAGTTGCTGCGCTTATCGTAAAAGAACTAGCGGCTAATGAAATAGCCGGGTTGAAGATGCCCTATGGAGCCACTGCCTTGAAAGGTTCCTTTCTGCATGTTTCGGAATTAGTCAATCACTACAGATTAAAATTAGCGAAGCAAAAATTATTGATTAGCGAAAGATTTGATTTTTCTCAGTTGAAAATATCGAAGCATGTTGAATATAAGGATATACAAGCTGAGAGAATATTTTTTTGTGAAGGTGCGCAGGCCATTCAAAACCCGCTTTTCCCGAACTTGCCATTTCAATTATGCAAAGGTGAAATGCTAACCATTGAAACAGATTTGGCGATTGATGCCATTATCAATCGTGATATGTACATCCTTCCTTTAGGAAATGGGATATGGAAAGCTGGCAGTAACTACCAGTGGAATTATACTGACGACCTGCCATCCAAAGAAATTAAGGAATCTTTATATGGCAAATTGCAAAACATACTTGCAGGTGAATTTAAAATTGTAAACCATCAGGCCGCCATCAGACCAACTGTGCGAGATAGAAAAACACTTGCACTGCAACACCCAACCTATGCGAACGTGTTTTTAATTAACGGTCTTGGAACCAAAGGCGTAATTAATGCTCCATCACTTATATGGAAATTTTGTAAGGATAGTTTGGGGTTAGCGAAGTAATTATTTTTTACTGCATCTAGTTGCTAAGATTAACAATGCCCGCATTCAAGTTTCTTAAATCTATTTTGGAGTTTTATTGTTTATTAATATACAATAAGTAATATGGGTTGTCGGAATAAATGGGGGCTATGCTGTTTTGAGGTTGCCTAAGGCATGAGAAAATTTATTTAAAAAAATTTATCGAATTACAACTACGGTGGGCAATTAACCATTTATGCCAACCGCCCATTCGAGTAAATCACACAAAGAATTCCTCATATAAATTGCGTTCATCGACACAAGCCGCAATGCCCATAGTATGCACTTTTGCCAGCATACATGTTGGTGCACTCCTAAGGTTTTGCTGTGCCATTTATGCAAGTATAACCATGCTTGTATATGCTGCTATTTTTTTCTTCAATTAGCTCATAACTTGTGCTTACTTGTATGCTGCACTTTGGCTTTAGTAAGATTTTAAGTCATAGGAATTTCGTTTTAGTTTGAAAGATAATTGCATATGCAATTATGCAATAATAGTCTACTGTAATAAGTAATTTAATTAGTATGCAGCTTAATAAATGCCACCGCACATTGACTAAGAATTTATTAGGAAATGATTTATAAATATAAGCTCTACTTTAACAAAATCTAAAGAACTGTAAACTGAAAAAAAAGATAGTTTTGCGTGAACTTAATTGCAAGCCTTGTTTTAATATCATCTTAAGCATGTAGTTGGAAATTGACTTATTCGTTAATGATGTTATTGGTATTTCTAAAGGAAACATTGCATTATAAAACAAAATTATAAATGGGAAATAGAAATATACTTTTAATAATCGTGTCGCTTGGTATTCTGTCAAGTTGTTCTAATAGCAACCTTGAAGAAAAGGGATTTCCGGTAGTCAACACCACGGCTGATGAAAATATTGATGATGGAAAAGCAGAAGGAATAAACAAAGACTCACTTATATTTGAAACACGTCCTAGTAGTGTATTATTGACTGGTGTTTCTAATATACGACTTGCAACGGTGTATAAGGTAAATCTGAATAAGAAGCATGGAACCACCTTTATTGGTTCGAACAACTTCTTATATAACGATTCGGAACAGGAACAAGGAAACAATTGGAATGGCCATCTGATGCCGGGATTAGAAGGGGTTTATGGTTACAATCTTGTAAATGTTTCGCTGTACGACTTTCAAACAAATACTAGAAGGGAGTTTTTTGACAAGCCTGTCTTAATTAAAACAGTTTATTATCCGGCATTTTCAAACGACACCTTAAATAATTCCTTGGTAAAAAGGAATTACATTTTTACTTCAGTTTATGATGACGACACTAATAAAGATGGATTTATAAATGCAAAAGATTTACGAAGATTTTATTTGTTCAATATTAATGGTGAAAGACAAAGTGCTCTGGTTCCTGAAAACTATTCGGTATTCAAATCAGAATATGATGAAGGCAATGATGTAATGTTTGTATTTGCACGATTAGATAAAAATGCAAATGGGCAGATTGAAGATAGTGAACCTGTTACTATATTTTGGATTAACTTACAGGATCCAACTAAGACAATGCAGCTGTAGTGATTGTGATTATGTTAAGTTGCATTATGCCGGATTTCTAGCACCAGTTAAGATTTATACGCCTAGGGTGCATTTGCCTTTAAATGATTTTTGAGATCTGAAAAATGTTCTAAACATTTTTCTACTCCCACATAACATGATCTTCGTTTTAAAGTGAATTAACATCTTCAAATACTTGAGCAATTTAAACTTTAAAAAATATAATGATATGAAAACAAAGAGACTTCAAATTTTACTTAAGGCAATGCTACTATTGTCCGGGATAATGGTAAAAGGGCAATCGCAAAATAGCAAATCCGAAATTGAACAAATTACAGCCACACTAATGGATTATATTGAAGGCACAGCTAATGGCGAACCTGATAGGTTGCGGCAAGCCTTCCATCCAAGCTTTAATTTATACACGGTAGGTGAGAGGGATAGTCTAAGAATTCGATCGGGGGAGCAGTATATTTCGAATATAAAGCAAGGAGAAAAGTCTGATCGCATAGGTCGAATCATTTCAATTGATTTTGAAAGGGATGCGGCAATGGCAAAAGCAGAAATTGTAATTCCTAATTGGAGAATATTTACCGACTATTTTTTACTACTAAAGTATGAGGGCTCATGGAAAATAGTTCAGAAGAGCTATACATGGCGTGAGTTCCCAAAGAGTGAACAGAAAAAATAAGCATTAGAGGGCATTCTATTAGTACAATTTCAAGGTTGTCATCGTCCGCAATATGAAAAGCAAAAGTATTTCTTAACATTTGCAGGAGTAAATTGTTACATGAAAAATTTAATATATGCCAAAAGCAGTAATCATAGGGTCAGGATTGGGAGGGCTAGCTACAGCGCTCCGACTTACACATCATGGATATCAGGTTGAAGTAATTGAAAAGGCAGCTACACCCGGTGGCCGTTTAAATATTTTGAAGCAAGACGGTTTTACGTTCGATACCGGGCCATCTTTTTTTAGTATGAGTTATGCGTTTACAGAACTATTCAGTTACTGCAAAATAAAAAATCCGCTGCAGCTTAACGAACTTAACCCGCTGTACACTGTATATTTTGAAGGACGCGATACACCATTGAAAATATATAAAGACTTAGATGTACTGCAAAAGGAATTTGCCAACATAGAACCGGAATTAAAATTAAAGTTGGAAAAATATTTGAAAAAGGCAGGCCAGCTTTTTCACGATACAGAGCACATTGTGATTGATAAAAATTTTGACTCTACCATTGGATACTTATATGCTTTGTCGAGGGTTCCATGGAAACATGCTCCCATGATGTTTCGCAGCATGTGGGAAGAGTTAGAAAAAACATTTACATCGCAGGAAGCAAAAGTTATTTTTTCTTTAGTGGCATTCTTCCTCGGTAATACACCTTTCCAAACACCTGCTGTATATAGTCTGCTTAATTATACCGAAATGATACACGATGGATATTGGAATGTAAAAGGTGGAATGTATAGCATAACAAGCGAATTGGTTAAATTATTAGAGGCTAGGGGTGTGGTGTTTCAGTACAATACCGAAATAGCTGCGGTGAATTCCGAACAGGGGAAGATTAAATCAGTAGTAAGTAGCAATGGAACTTCGTTTGCTGCTGATGTTTTTGTTTGCAACAGCGATGCTGCTTCTTTCAGAGGTAAGGTACTTAACAGGAAAAAATTTTCGGAAAAGAAATTGGACAACATGGAATGGACGCTTGCGCCATTTACTATTTACCTTGGTGTTAAAGGCAAGGTGGATAAACTTCAGCATCATAATTATTTTTTGGGCGATAACTTTAAGCAATATGCTGATACAATTTTCAAAACAACGGTTGCACCTGATAAGCCCTATTATTATGTAAATGTGAGCAGCAAGTCTAATCCTAATTGTGCACCCGATGGTTGTGAGAATATTTTTATTCTATGTCCTGTTCCTGACCTTCGTACAAAGCCCGAATGGAGCGACTCGCAGCAGTTGGCCGATACCATTATTGCAGATATTAGCAAGCGTGTGAATTTTGATTTACATGCTGCTACGCTAACAAAAACCATTTGGACACCCATAGACTGGCAAGAGAAGTTTAGCCTGTATCGTGGCAGTGGGTTAGGTCTTGCACATGGTTTAAATCAAGTTGGGGGACTGAGGCCCCGCAATTACGATGAGCTCTTGAAAAATTTATTTTATGTAGGTGCATCAACTACTCCCGGCACCGGATTGCCTATGGTAACTATTGGTAGCAAATTGGTAATGGAGCGAATTTTGAAAATGTAATATGGGCTATTTATTTGGCAGCTTGGTTACTCTTTTTTTTTAATAAACATTGCGAAGCGAAAGTTCAAGTCGCTCATTAGTATGTTCGCTGGTTTGTGTGGTAATGTTTATTTTGTTTTCTGCAATTTCAGCTTCACAGAGATGCAAGGTAGCTTGTATCGTTAAATAAATACCCGCAATCTCGTCCTCAGTTATACTTTTACTATTTAAATTACGCCACAATACTTCGAGCTGATTATTTATTTGTTCCAGGCTCAATAAATTGGCCTTCGCCTTTTTCAAATGCGTTATGCTTTTCGCCCAAAATGTATTAGCCATTAGCCATACTGCTAAAGTACCTGTAAGCCAAATTCCAAGGGTAATATAATTGTTTTGAAAGTAGGCTACAGCTATGGTTGAAACTGCTGTGCATGCAAGCAAAATGTTGCGAGCCATCTTAAGAGACTGTACTTGCAAATACATGTAATTATCCAGTTGAATATACCTGAATTTTGCCTCTTTTATTGTTTGCCAGATTTGTTGTTTCATAAGCTACAAGAAGAATTTCCGATTTTCAATTATTGTACCAAAATGGAACATCATGTAGCTTGTTAACGTATAAATTATACTTTTGCGCGGCCTTAAAAAAGTAGTGTTAGGATTATTGATTTATTAAAGACTAAATCATTGGCGACAGTGTTTTTTTTAATGGTATAAGTTTTGGCTTTGCGAATAACTTAATTGACTAATTGTATTTAAAAACAAACAAATAAAACGATGGCTGATGATAAGAAAGTAATTTTTTCGATGGTACGGGTAAGTAAAACGTACCCCAATGGAAAACAAGTATTAAAAGATATCTATCTCTCCTTTTTTTATGGAGCCAAAATAGGAATACTGGGTTTAAACGGTTCGGGTAAGTCTACGTTGTTGCGCATTATTGCAGGAGTAGAAAAATCATTTCAAGGCGATGTGGTTTTTTCGCCAGGATATAATGTTGGATACCTGGAGCAGGAACCGATTTTGGACGATACAAAAACTGCAAAGGAAATTGTAATGGAGGGAGTAGCTCCCATCACTGCCATCTTAAAGGAGTATGAGGATGTAAATAATAAATTATGCGAGCCACTTGAAGATGATGCAATGAATAAATTGCTCGAGCGCCAATCTGAATTGATGGATAAAATAGAGGCTGCGGGGGCGTGGGAATTGGACAATAAAATAGAAGTTGCTATGGATGCGCTGCGTTGCCCCGAGGGCGATACCCTTGTTGCAAACTTATCGGGAGGAGAGCGCAGGCGATTGGCATTGTGTCGCTTGTTGTTGCAAGAACCTGAAATATTATTACTTGATGAGCCTACCAACCACCTCGATGCCGAATCGGTAGATTGGCTCGAGCAGCACTTGCAACGCTATAAGGGAACTGTTATTGCCGTAACCCACGATCGATATTTTCTTGACAATGTTGCCGGATGGATATTAGAACTTGACCGTGGCGAAGGAATTCCATGGCAGGGAAATTACAGCAGTTGGTTAGAACAAAAAACAAAGCGACTTGCACAGGAAGAAAAAACAGAAAGCAAACGTCAGAAAACACTTTCGCGAGAGTTGGAGTGGGTGCGCATGGCTCCGAAGGCGCGTCATGCCAAGAGCAAAGCACGTTTGCAAGCCTATGATAAAATGATGAGCGAAGACATCCGCCAAAAGGAAGAAAAACTTGAAATATTTATTCCAAATGGCCCACGATTGGGAAATGAGGTAATCGAGTTTGAAGGAGTTGCAAAAAGTTTTGGTGATAAATTATTATACGAAAATCTGGAATTTCGATTGCCACCTGCCGGCATTGTTGGAATCATTGGCCCCAATGGTGCTGGAAAAACTACGCTGTTCCGTATGATTATGGAAACTGAAAAACCTGATAGCGGCACTATTAAGATAGGGGATACGGTAAAGGTGGCATACGTAGATCAAGCTCACGAAGCTATCGATCCTGAAAAATCAATTTATGAAGTGGTAAGTGGTGGGCACGAGATTATTGAAATGGAAGGCAAAACACTAAACTCGCGCGCATACATTAGTCGTTTCAATTTTAGTGGCTCCGATCAGGGAAAGAAATGTGGTGTGCTATCAGGAGGAGAACGAAACAGATTACATCTTGCTTTAACTTTAAAAACCGAAGCTAACGTTTTGTTGCTGGATGAGCCTACCAATGATTTAGATATAAACACCTTGCGAGCTTTGGAAGAAGCATTAGAAAATTTTGCCGGCTGTGCTGTTATTATTTCCCACGACCGCTGGTTTCTCGATCGTGTATGTACACATATACTTGCGTTTGAAGGCGAGTCGCAGGTTTATTATTTTGAAGGTGGATATACCGACTACGAAGAGAATAAGAAAAAGCGACTGGGCGATACGGGACCACATCGCATTAAGTACAAGGCCTTAACTAGGTAGTGTCTTTGTTGGTTTAGTATTAAGTATAGGCTTAGATTATATTTCGGGATTGATATTTCAATCCCGTTTTTTTTTTGAAATGGTAATGGTTGATTAAAATCGAACTCCATCTCAAGAGAAGCCTAAAGTTGTTAGCCGGATGCTGTTCATTACAATCTGCTTCATACCGCTTTGGCTTTACTATTCGGTTAGTTTTGCATCTACTAATCCACCATCCTTTTGCATATTGTTTACATTACTCCTTATTATAAACCTGCATGGTTTTATGGCGGACCTCCACGATGCATTTCCGAACAGGCAGAAATTTTAGTAAAAGAATTTGGCTACACCATAGAGGTAGTTACACTTAATCAAAATAATGATAAAGCAGTGGTGGATGCCAGAGGCATTCATACCACCAATCAAAATGGAGTGACTGTGCATTATATGCCCTCCAGCTGTTCCTTTTTGAACAAAAAATATTTTCATAGCCATAACCTCACTTCTTTTTTATCCACATTAAAAAAGCCCGACCAGATTCATATACACACCTTGTTCAATTATTTTTCGCGCTGCGGAATGCAGTTTGCCGTTAGAAATAAAATTCCCTTTGTGATAACTCCGCATGGTATGCTTGATATCTATTCCCTGACACGTTCTAAATTGGTAAAAATAGTTCATCGAACTATTTGGGATAATCATCTTTTAAAAAAAGCAAAGTACATTCACTTTACAACAATTGAAGAGTACGAAAATTCGGAGATTCCAAAAGGCTGCAATTATTATATTGCTCCTTATCTGCTTGCAGAGCCAGCAAAAATAAAGAGAGGCAATTATGATTCGTTGCAATCATTTAATCTGGTATCGCTAGGCCGTATCAATCGCAAAAAGGGACTCGATATTCTGATAAGGAGTATGCACATAATTCATGAGTACAGGTTAAATGTAACATTGGATATTTATGGCGAAGATGATGACTACTGCAAACCGGAACTTGTGTTACTAGCTAAAAAACTTGGAATAGCAAGCGCCATAAGTTTTAAAGGCAAGCTCAATCCAGATAATCGCAATCAAACCTTACAACAATATGCTTTGCTGATACTGCCAAGCTACCAGGAAAATTTTGGGTTGGTAGTTGTTGAGGCGCTTTCAAATGGATTGCCGGTCATTATATCCAACAAGGTTAACTTGTGTAATATGGTTTTGCAAAATAAATGTGGCCTTGTTTGTTTGACTGATAAAGAAAGCCTTGCCGATAGATTATTTCATTACCTCAATCTTACGCATGACCTTAAAATTGAAATGAGCAATAATGGGATGAAGGCAGTTGCAAAGGAATTCGCAATTGAGAAAATAGCAGCTCAATATAAGCTGATGTACGAGGGGAATTGAAGCGGAAAAGGGAAATATCAATAAGCTGTCTTTTGCCCTTTAATGACATAATAAACTGTTAGAAAAATTATTTTTATGTCGAAGTAGAGTGACCAGTTTTCGAGGTAATATAAATCGTAATCAACACGGTTTTTGATGTCTATTTCGTTTTTAATTTCACCACGGTAGCCATTAATTTGTGCCCAACCTGTTATGCCCGGCTTTATGGCGTGGCGCATCATAAACTCATTTGCAATATGCTTGTACGATTCGGTGTGATAGAGCATGTGTGGGCGCGGGCCTACAATGCTCATGCTGCCTAGCAATACATTTATAAATTGCGGAAGCTCATCCATGCTTGTTTTGCGTAGTATACTTCCTGTTCTTGTAATGCGCGGGTCATCTTTAGTAGCCTGAATTTTATTCGAGTCCAAATTAACACGCATGGTACGATATTTAAAACAATTAAACGGTTTGTTGTTTTTCCCGCTTCGTTCCTGAACAAAAAATACCGGTCCGCGACTGCTAAGTTTGATTAAGATTGGAATTATAACAAACATTAATGGGCTCAAAATTAATAAGGCAACAAGAGAAAACATGAAATCAAAAGCACGCTTAATTACCCGGTTGTGCATAATCTCAAGCGATTCAAAATAAAACTCGATTACATTGACTGTTCCATAGCGATTGGTATAAATAGGCTTATTAATAAGCAGCGATGAATAATCAGGAACGATGCGAAGCCTGATAAAGTGTTCATCACAAAAGTTGGCTATTTCCTGAATGTCTTCGTTGGTAAAGCTTTTTAGACAGCAAAAAATTTCGTCAAGGTCTTGCGCTTTTTGTATTTGTTGCAATCGGTTTACGATTGCTTTATTATTTCCGCTTAACTCATTCAATTCGTTTTCATTATCAATAATGGTTGAAACTTCATAACCTGTTTCCCCGTGTTTCTGAAAAAACACATTTAGCTGATGTAACCCTTTGCTGTTACCAAGCAGCATCACCTTTTTAAACGTGCGTAGGTTTTTGCGCAGGTTCATTATAATAGTCATAAACAGAATGCGCCACAATACAAACAAGCAACCAAACAAGACAAACTTTTCTTTCAGGTTATGTAATTTTGGAAATGTCTTTTCTGCAAAGTAACTGCTGAAAGCAATGAAGATGAAAAGGAAAATAATCCACTTAACAGAAGAACGAATGTAGTGGGCCGGTTGATAGTCAAACAGGCGTTCTCTTCGTTCAAAAAATATAAAATTGAGTACGTATGCCAGGTTAATAATATAAAACTGCGAAAAAAACGGACTGCTTATTAATAAATGATCCGGTGTGGTATAATAAGAAACCGCAGCAAAACTTGCGTTGAGCAATAGCCACTCAACCACGTAAAGCATAAACTTCAGATATCGTGCGTAACCAAGATTCATAGAATAGTAAGTCGCTTCAAAATTAGTTAGTTTTGTTCAAAAGCTTTTTTCAATCCGAAAATTTAATTAACAACTTGTACAATGTTACCTGCTGAGTTGCTATTATTTAAAGCAGAATATAAAAGTGTTGCAATATTATACACTTGCTAGCTTGAAGCGAGTTGTTTGCCAATTATGGACCAAATAATTATTATTATTGTTTAAAGCATTCCCTGTTAAGGCTAAAAAAACACTACATTTTAAAGCTAATTGTTATTTCTAAAGCCGCCAACACGTGCAAACTGAGTGGCCGGCATAATGCCCATTTTCTTAATTATGAGCTGCCCATTGTAGGAAGAAACAAAACCGCTCACTCCGGTGCCTAGTCCGCTGCGTGCTTCACGGCTTATCATATACACATTGCGGGTGTAGGGGTATAAACCCTGTGCCACATATGCCTGATAAGGCTTGTAGCGTGTAGCATCTTTTTCGTTTTTAATAGCTATCACCCTGGTTTTGGTAATAAAACTAAGTTGTGTGGGATCATCAGGGTCACTTATATAGCTTACTCCTACCACGCCTATGGCATTTTTATTTTCGCTTACATAATTAATAACATCCTCAAAGGTATTGCGTGCAAATACATTTCCTTTTATTGGCGCCCCTTTATTAATGCTATCGCGAGCATATAGGGCAGTGCTCGAATTTACATTGTCAAACACCATCACCACTTGCCCTGATGTATTTTTTTCGCTTACCTGCTTCCAATCAGTAATTTCTCCCGACAGCATTTTCTTGATTTGCGAATTACCAAGCACGCTGTCTTCGTTATCCGGATGCACAATAAACGCAATGGCATCTATCGCTATATGCACCTCCCTTGGTGTTAGATTGCGCTGTTTAAAGTATTGCAATTCCTGATCATTTAGCTTTCGCGAGGCTACTATGACCCTTGCGGTATCATTTATCAAGTCTTTGAAGGCTTCGCTTTCGGTACAATAGCGCGCATTTACGCGGGCATGTTTGTAAAGGGCATGAAAGGTATCTAGTTCTACACGCATAATATTGGCAAAAGTGGCATCTACCGAAATATTGATAGTGCCCGAGGTAGGGGTATCATCGTATTTCTTTTGAGTTCCATAGTCGCAAGCGCAAATCAAGAGGTATGTTACGCTCGTCAGAATTATTTTAACATGTTTCATACGTTGGTGCTTTGCTTGCAAATTTATTATAATTTTAAAGAGAGATGGAGGTTAATTTTTCCATATCAAAAGCGTGTAAAATAAAAAAGCACTCAATGTATGAGTGCTTGGTATATCGTAAATCAGATGATTTGCTTATAGGATTTCAGCAACGAGTTTGCCCTTATGTATCGCGCGCTTTACTGTATTCCTGCGCGATACAGATGGCTTTTCAAATGCTGCGCGTGAGCGTAATTGCTTTACCACAGCAGTTTTTTCAAACTTCTTTTTGAATTTTTTCAAAGCCTTATCTAGCGACTCGTTTTCTTTAATTTGTACAACTAACATTGTTTATTTTTAGATTTTCGGAGTGCAAAAGTAACCATTTATTATACAATACCAAATGTGAAGTAAATATTTTTACAAGCTTCCATAAAGGCTTTTTGAGCAATTAGGGCAGTTTATGGCGTGGGTTTAGCATAGGGTTGTGCTTTTCTGAACCTTTCAACCCTTAAACCTTTGAACTCTTCAAACCTTAAACTCTTTAGTTTTTTCCAATAATAGTGTTTTTTTAAACTATTTTATTACTTTCGCGCTCCCAATTTTCGGAGAAATTGGGGTTAGAAAATTAAATTATATAAAAACTAAAAAAAAATTAAAAAATGCCGGCAAAATTAAGATTGCAAAGATATGGTAAGAAAGGCTATGCCTTTTACCATATAGTGGTGGCTGATGCGCGTGCTCCGAGGGACGGTAAGTATATCGAGAAGTTGGGAGTTTATAATCCTAACACAAATCCCGCTACTGTAGAGCTTGACGCGGACAAAGCCCTAACCTGGTTACAAAATGGTGCTCAGCCAACTGATACCATGCGTGCCATCCTGAGTTACAAAGGTGTATTGTACAAAAGACACCTGCACGAAGGAGTAAAAAAGGGTGCCCTTACCCAGGAAATGGCTGATGCCAAATTCGAAAAATGGCTTAGTGATAAGAACACTAAGATTGACAACAAAAAAGTAAGCGTTGCCGACAAGCGCAAAGCTGAAATGAAAGACCGCATGGCTGCTGAGTCTCAGGTAAAAGATGCTCGTGCAAAGAAAATTGCCGAAGCTGCTTTAGCTAAGATGACAGGTGGTGCCAGCGAAAGCGAAGCACCTGCTCAGGAAACACCTGCTGCAGAAGAAAACGCTTAATCGATTTTTTAGTAAAGAAACCAACAACCTGCATTTGTAAAAACTTGCAGGTTTTTTATTTTGATGAAAAAGGAAGATTACTTCTATATTGGAAAAGTTACCAGACGCACTGGTACGAAGGGCGAAATTGCCATTGAACTCGATTGCGATCATCCAAATGCGTACATTAAGGTTGACCAGCTTGTATTGGGGCTTTTCGAAAAGCTTATTCCCTTTACTGTTGAAAAAATTAAAATTCAAGGCGATGCAGCCATTGCTAAGTTAAAAGAAATAAGCACACCCGAAGAAGCCAGCATGTACCATCAGGCAGATGTGTATCTTGATTTAAAATGGTTGCCCAAACTGACCGGTACGGAATTTTATTTTCATGAAATTATTGGGTTTGATGCCATTGATAGTACAACCGGTTTTATTGGAAAAATTATAAAGGTGCATGAGTTGCCTATGTATGGGGTAGCCGAAGTAATTAATAAGGGTCCCGAAATTATGGTTCCATTACATGCTGATTTTATAGCTGGTATAGATCGCGAAAACAAAACCATGACCTTCAACTTGCCCGAAGGCTTTGTTGCATTATACGAAAACGGATAATACCACTTTAACACTGCTAAGCAATACGGGAGGTTGCATTGCCAACAATTCTTTTATTACAAGCAGAAAATCTGTTGCTTTCTTAAATAGCAGATTCTTTTATTTGAAGGAGACAGAAGCCAATTGCATTTTGCAACGGTGAGTATATACCTTTTGTTTTAAACAAGTTTGTTCGGTTTTGCTTTTGTTCAAGAATTTAGAAAACAAGCAGAAAAGATATAATCAGCGTTGCTTTTATTTCATGCGTGTGTCAATTCTATTTCTTTAGAAATAGAAAAATGCTTAACCTTGTTCCATATTAAATAAATGCCACAAGGCTTTACTCATTTATGAATAACAAACCGCTCTTAACCCATGCTTATTTTTTGTCTTCGGATGAAAGGGAGCAGAGCATAATGAAACCATACGCACCACTCGGAATACTTTACATAGCCGCCTGGTTGCGCAAGAATGGAACAGATTGTGATGTGTATGACAGCACCTTTTCGACTTTCGAAAAACTCAAAAGTTATATAGATGAAAATGCTCCTCCGGTAATTGGTATATATACCAATCTGATGACTCGCGTTAATGTGATTAAAATAATTAAGTATTTACGCAGTAAACCAATAGCGCATCAACCTAAGATCATATTAGGAGGACCCGAAGTTCGCTATCATGCTGCTGAGTTGCTAAAGGTAGGTGCAGATGTAATTGTGATTGGCGAGGGTGAACAAACCATGCTTGAGCTTTGCAATCACTTTATACAGGGGGAAAGTAGTTTGGGAAATATTACAGGCATTGCCTATAGCAATGCCGGAGAAATTAAAAATACGCCCGAGCGCGAAAAGTTTAAAAGCCTGGATGTACTGCCGCATCCTGCACGAGATAAAATTGATATTCAATTATATCTTGATGCCTGGAAAAACAGGCATGGCGAAAATTCGATTTCTATAAACACCATGCGCGGTTGTCCTTATACCTGCAAGTGGTGCAGCAGGGCTGTATACGGTCAGAGTTACAGAAGACGTAGTCCTCAACATGTAATTGATGAGTTGCAGTTTTTACAAAAGCAATATGTTTTTGATGCTATTTGGTTTGTAGATGATGTGTTTACCATCAGCCCTAAATGGTTGCAGGAGTTTCATGATTTGATTGTAAGCAATCAAATAAAAATCAACTACGAATGTATAACACGTGCTGACCGATTAAGTGAAAATATGCTGGCCTTGTTAAAGGGCAGTGGTTGCTTTCGCGTTTGGATAGGGGCAGAGAGTGGCTCACAAAATATTATTGATAATATGGACCGAAGGGTGCAGGTAGGGCAGGTGCGCACTATGATACAAGAGGCAAACAAACAAGGATTACAAACCGGCACATTTATTATGTTAGGTTATCCGGGCGAAACTATTGATGATATTTATGAAACCATAAACCACTTAAAGGTTGCAAACCCTGACTATTACACGTTAACAGTAGCCTATCCCATTCGCGGCACCGAATTATATAATGAAGTGCAATCTGATTTTACTACAACCTTTGATTGGGAAAATCAAAGCGACCGTGACATTGATTTTAAGCGCATGTATCCAAAGGGTTTTTACAAGCATGCTATTCGTTTAATGTATAACGAAGTGCAACTATACAAAGACAAATTGAAGGGTAGGAGTAATCTGAAATTAATGAAATATAAACTCAAATCGCTAGCCTCAAGGGCAGGTATGCAATGGTATATGCTTAAGAAACTGGCTTAGTTATATCAATTGGTAAAGGTTGCAAATAATTGCACATCTTTTTCGGTAATGATTTTATCACCTAGTATCAATAGTCGTTCAACCACATTACGTAACTCGCGTATATTGCCTGTCCAGGGCATTTGTTGTAATTCTTTAATGGCTCCGGGACTAAACTTGCGTTGCGGCATGGATGAGTCGCTGCTAATGTCTTTTAAAAAGTGATCAACCAACAATCCGATATCTTCCTTTCGTTCCGAAAGCGTGGGTACTTTTATCAATATCACACTGAGGCGGTGATAAAGATCTTCGCGAAAGTTATTCTGTTCAATTTCCCTTTTCAAATCTTTATTGGTGGCGGCTATTACACGCACATTTACCGAAATTTCTTTTTCGCCACCTACACGGGTAATCTTTCCTTCCTGAAGTGCGCGCAAAACTTTTGCCTGTGCACTCATACTCATATCTCCTATTTCGTCCAGAAATAGGGTGCCATTGTTGGCTTGTTCAAACTTGCCAATGCGCTGTTTTACAGCGCTTGTAAAGGAGCCTTTCTCATGTCCAAACAATTCGCTCTCTATCAATTCAGAAGGTATAGCGGCACAGTTAACTTCAACTAAGGGTGCAGCAGTACGTTGACTTTTTTCGTGAATACTGCGTGCAACAAGTTCCTTGCCCGTGCCATTACCACCGGTAATGAGTACACGCGCATCGGTGGGGGCTACTTTCTCAATAATGTCTTTTATTTTTAAGATAGCAGTACTCTCTCCAATCATGGTGGTACTCTTGCCTAACTTGCGCTTTAATGTCTTGGTTTCGGTTATGAGTGTTGATTTATCCAAGGCATTACGCAAGGTAATGAGTAGTCTGTTAAGGTCCAATGGTTTCGAAACATAATCATATGCACCCTTCTTTATAGCTTCAACGGCAGTATCAATGTTGCCATGTCCTGATATCATGACCACTTGCGCCCCAATATTTTTTTCGGCAAGTTTTTCAAGCAGTTCGAGACCATCCATTTTTGGCATTTTAATATCGCACAATACCACATCATATTCCGTTTTTTCAAGAATTTTCAATCCTTCAAGCCCATCAGGAGCCTCGTCTATGGTATGTCCTTCGTATTCCAGAATTTCGCGTAGTGAATTGCGGATACTTTTTTCATCATCTATAACTAAAATCTTTGCCATTGGTAGTCAGTAATTTTCTGTTTTTATTTTTGCTTAAGGGCGCAAATGTAATCATGATTTGTAATTAGAAACTTCATTGCTCATAATCTGCCCGCAATTGAATCGTAATTGTCAACATAGAAATTCGAAAGTTGGTGCAAAAGCCTATCTTTGCAGTGATTATTTACACAATAAAATGCAGGAGAAGTATATAGACGAAAGCAGACAAGGGGAAGTGCTTACCATGCCCGAGATGGGAGTTGATAACCTAAAGAGAAAGGTATATATTGAAAGCTATGGCTGTCAAATGAACTTTAGTGATAGCGAAATTGTAGCATCAATCATGAGCAAACAGGGGTTTACCTCTACGGCCGATATTAATCAGGCCGATGTAGTTTTTTTAAATACCTGCGCCATTCGCGACAATGCCGAGCAGCGTGTATGGAAGCGTTTGAGCGAACTAAAGGCCAACAAAAAGTCAAATCCCGGAATGATGGTAGGGGTGTTGGGATGCATGGCTGAGCGGTTAAAGAGTAAATTATTAGAAGAAGAACAACTGGTTGATATGGTAGTTGGCCCCGATGCTTATCGCGATTTGCCAAACCTTATTAATCAGGTTGACGAAGGCCATAAAGCCGTAAATGTATTGTTGTCGCGCGAAGAAACTTATGCCGATATAAGTCCGGTGCGTTTAGGCTCAAACGGAGTAAGTGCCTTTATCAGCATTATGCGTGGTTGCGATAATATGTGCTCCTTTTGTGTAGTGCCATTTACCCGCGGCCGCGAACGCAGCCGCGACTATCAGAGATTGTAAGCGAGGCGCAACAATTATTTGATAATGGTTTTCGCGAAGTAACGCTGCTTGGTCAAAATGTTGATAGTTATAAATTTGCTGATGAAGCTACAGGTCAGGTGTGCAATTTTGCACAGCTGCTTGAGCGAGTAGCACAAGTGAATCCTTTGTTACGGGTACGCTTTAGTACATCGCACCCCAAGGATATTACCGATGAGGTTTTAACTACCATGGCACGTTGTGAAAATATCTGCAATTACATACACTTGCCCGTTCAGTCAGGCAATACGCGCATTCTCGAAAAAATGAACCGCACCTATACGCGCCAATGGTATATGGATAGGGTTAACGCCATTCGTGCCATCGTTCCTGACTGTGGCATCAGTACCGATGTGATATCCGGATTTTGCAGCGAGACCGAAGATGAACATGAGGATACCTTGTCGATTATGCAATTTTCGAAGTTCGATTATGCATACATGTTTAAATATAGCGAGCGCCCCGGAACACTTGCAGCGCGCAAGTATCCAGATGACATTGCCGAAGAAGTAAAAACACGCAGGCTTACCGAAATTATTGATTTGCAAAGCAAATTATCGTTGCAAAGCAATCAGCATGACATAGGAAAAGTATATAAGGTGTTGGTAGAAGGCACCAGCAAACGTAGCAATGAACACTTGTGCGGGCGCAACGATCAAAATAAAATGCTTGTTTTTCCAAAGGGAGATTTAAAAAAGGGCGATTATACTTTTGTAAAGGTATTGTCTTGCACAAGCGCCACGTTAATTGGCGAATTGGCTATTTAAATACATGCTTAGTATTGAAAGAACAACCAGTAGTAATTCCGATTTTATTGAATTGGTAAAGGCGCTTGACATAGAACTAGCCATACGCGATGGGGCAGACCATGAATTTTTTGCGCAGTTTAATAAAATAGATCACCTTAATCATGTTGTTGTTGCTTATTGGGAAAGTAAACCAGCAGGTTGTGGTGCATTTAAGCCCTATCAAGATGGCGTGGCTGAGATTAAACGCATGTTTGTGTATCCTGATTTTCGTAACAAAGGAATTGCAAGTGCAGTGCTCAACAACCTTTCTATATGGAGCAAAGAATGTGGTTTCAAAAAATTAATTCTTGAAACCGGAATCAATCAACCCGAAGCGATTCAACTGTATCAGAAGAATGACTTTGTACGTACCGCAAATTATGGCCAATACATTGGTGTAGCGTTAAGTCTTTGTTTTGAGAAAAATCTTAGTTGATAAGAGTGCCTCAAAGAATTTTATGCAATCTTTTATATCCAAATTGAGAAGGATAAAATCGTTAAATGAGATTTAAAAAATTGAGTCATCCATACTACGAAATCATAACATTCGTTTTCGACTCATGCTTAACATCCGAATCAACTACTTACTGCTTGCCTTTATTTTATTCTTAATTGAATTAAGTATTGTTCTTTTTATAGATGACAAAATAGTACGTCCGTACATAGGCGATTTTCTGGTTATTTTTTTCTTGTATTGTTTTTTTCAGTCGTTTCATAAGTTTAATTCAACAAAACTTAGTATGGGAATATTGGTGTTTAGTGCGGTAATAGAAATACTTCAGTATTTTAAGCTCATCTACCTGCTTGGTTGGAGTGATAGCTTTATGGCCAAAATAATTTTGGGCAATAAATTCTGTTTCAAGGATATTATGCTTTATGTTTTGGCAGTAGTCATAATTCTGTTTGTTGAAAACAGAAGAACGCAAAAGGCACGATCTAAAAGGCTTACCATACTTATGTAATAAGACATTCTATATTTTAGAACTTGTTTAGGATTTATATTTTGAATTTATTAAGAGCGTATATTTTGATTAGCAAGGCATGTTTTGCAGGTAATAATCACGTACTATGGACAAAAAACATAACGAAGATAATCGGAATATTCGCATTAAGAAAACAATTAGATAAATCTTAATCATGCTCTTATCAGTTGTTTACAAATAAACCAAATTTACTTTTTACAAAATGCTACTTTCGCGGCTTGCTATTTTTTTAAGTGAACCACGAAGAGAACATAGAGATTTTTGGTGCCCGTGAGCACAACCTGCAGAATATTGATGTGATTATTCCGCGTAATAAGCTTGTCGTTATTACAGGCCTTAGTGGCAGCGGAAAATCATCGTTGGCATTTGATACCATCTATGCCGAAGGGCAGCGCAGATACCTGGAAAGTTTCTCAGCCTATGCCCGTCAGTTTTTGGGAAACATGGAGCGGCCCGATGTAGATAAAATTAATGGGCTGAGTCCGGTTATTTCCATAGAACAAAAAACTACCAATACTAACCCACGAAGCACCGTAGGCACCGTTACAGAGATTTACGATTTTATGCGCCTTCTTTACGCTCGCAGTGCCGAAGCATTTTCGTACAACACAGGCGAACGAATGATTAAGCTAACGCTTGATCAGATTAATAAGTTGGTGTACGAATCATATTTTGATAAAAAAATCGCAGTGCTTTCACCTTTGGTGAAAGGGCGTAAAGGGCACTACCGCGAGCTGTTTGAACAAATGATTAATTACGGCTTTTTGCGTGTAAGAATAGATGGAGAGATACACGAATTAAAAAAAGGCTTGCAAACCGACCGATACAAAATACATGATATTGAAGTAGTAATAGATCGGTTAACAGTGAATGATACTTCTGCTACACGTCTTATTGATTCATTGAAACTTGCCTTTAAACACAGCAAGGGCAGTTTGATGATATTAGATGAAACCACCACCGAAGCACGTCATTTTTCGCAGCAACTGATGTGCCCCACCACCGGCATTAGTTATGACGAACCACAGCCCAATAATTTTTCGTTCAATTCGCCTTATGGTGCTTGTACAGGATGCAATGGTCTTGGCACGCAGCATGTAATAGATATAAACGCAGTTATTCCCAATCGTAAGAAGACTATAAAACAAGGAGGTATAGCGCCTCTTGGCGAGTATAAAGACAATTGGATTTTTGCACAGATAGATTCCATTTGCAAGCAATATAAAGTTACCCTCAATAGCAAAATGGAAGACATTCCGGATGAAGCCTTGCAAGTGATGTTGTATGGTACTGATGAGTTGTTGGTTGAGAAGGAATATGCCCAGGGGCAAAAGTTTTTCATACACCGTAGTATTTGAAGGAATAATTAATTTCTTACAAAAACAGTACACCGAGAATCCAAGTGAGAGTCTGCGAAAATGGATTGACAACTTTATGAATGTTGATCGATGTAAGCAATGCAATGGTGCAAGATTGCGCAAGGAATCGTTGTACTTTAAGATCAATGGACAAAATATTTCGCAGTTGGCACAAATGGACATAAGCGATTTGCAACTGTGGTTTGAAAAGGTTGAAAGCAAATTAAGTGAAAGACAAAAAGCCATTGCATCAGAAATTATTAAGGAGCTATCGAAGCGAATAAAATTTTTGGTAGATGTTGGGGTTGAGTATCTAACGCTTGACCGCACAAGTAAATCGCTTAGTGGTGGCGAATCGCAGCGTATTCGACTTGCCACTCAAATTGGTTCGCAGTTGGTAGGCGTGTTATACATTTTAGATGAACCAAGCATTGGTCTCCATCAGCGCGACAATATTCGTTTGGTAAACTCACTCAAGGAATTGCGCAACAATGGCAATTCGGTAATTGTTGTTGAGCACGATAAGGAAACCATAATGGAAAGCGATTATGTAATAGATATTGGTCCCGGTGCAGGAGTGCATGGAGGTAAAATAGTTGCTCATGGTACACCTCAGCAAATTATTCAATCTGATACACTTACCGGCTTATATCTAAGCGAGAAAAAGTTGATATCGCCACAACCAATGCGGGCAGGCAATGGTAAATTTATTGAACTATCAGGAGCATCGGGCAACAATCTTAAAAATGTGAACGTACGTTTTCCACTTGGAAAGTTGATTGTAGTTTCGGGTGTTTCAGGTAGTGGCAAATCCACATTAATCAACGAAACGTTATACCCCATTCTGCAGCAACATTTTTATCGCTCACAACAAAAACCTTTACCGTACAAAAAGCTAACAGGAATAGACCTTGTAGATAAGGTTATAGAGATTGATCAATCGCCAATTGGGCGAACACCGCGCAGCAATCCAGCAACGTATACAGGCGTGTTTACAGATATTCGGAATTTATTTGCCGAGCTAAATGAGTCAAAAATCAGAGGTTACAAGCCGGGGTGGTTTTCGTTTAACGTAAAAGGTGGCCGCTGCGAAACGTGCACAGGTGCGGGAGTAAAAACAATAGAGATGAACTTTTTGCCCGATGTACATGTTACTTGTGAAGCATGCAATGGCAAACGCTATAATCGCGAAATTTTGGATGTTCGTTATCGTGGTAAATCGATAAACGATGTGCTTAACATGAGCATTGAGCATGCAGTAGAGTTCTTTGAAAATATCCCTTCTATCTTGCAAAAGATAAGAACGTTGAAAGATGTAGGTTTGGGATATATAACACTGGGGCAATCGTCAACTACGCTATCGGGAGGTGAGGCACAACGGGTTAAACTTGCTGCCGAATTGTCAAAGCGAGATACAGGAAATACCTTTTACATACTTGACGAGCCTACCACAGGCTTACATTTTGAGGATGTTAGCGTACTGCTTGATGTATTGCATCGTTTGGTTGATAAGGGAAATACAGTGCTCATAATTGAGCATAATATGGATGTAATAAAGGTGGCAGATTATATAATAGATATGGGTCCTGAAGGCGGTAGCAAGGGTGGCAATATACTGTGCACAGGCACTCCGAAAGAACTGGCCGTAAATAAAAAAAGTGTGACCGGGCAGTTTCTAGCTAAAGAAATCAGGTAAAACATTGTTTAACGAATAATTGTTCTTTTTAAGGAAACTTTGTCATTATTTTTGGTTTAGTACAGTTATTGATTAATTGTGAATCGAATTATTAATTTTATTTGTGGGCTTATTAATTGAAACGTTTTAAAAATTAAATAAAAAAATGGCATTAGAACTAACAGACGCTAACTTTGATGAGTTAGTAATCAAATCAGACAAGCCGGTATTGGTAGACTTTTGGGCAGAATGGTGTGGACCTTGCCGCATGGTTGGCCCATTTGTAGAAGAACTGGCAAAGGACTTTGAAGGTAAAGCTGTAATTGGCAAATTAAATGTTGACCAAAATTCAGAAGTAACTATGAAATATGGAATTCGCAACATTCCTGCCTTACTATATTTTAAGAATGGTGAAGTGGTGGATAAGCAAGTAGGAGCAGCACCAAAGGCTGCGCTTGCAACCAAATTAGAGGCATTGTTTTCTAATTAAAAAAACAAATGCCTTGTGACAGTATGCAGTTACAAGGCATTTTTTATTTATGCCAGTTAATCAATTTGAAATACAACATTTAAGCCACTTGGAGTTACTGGCTCGTCAAGTGGTAGAAGGTTTTATAACCGGACTTCACAAGTCTCCTTTTCATGGATTCTCGGTTGAGTTTGCCGAACACAGGTTGTATAATACGGGCGAATCAACCCGTCACATCGATTGGAAATTATATGGCAAGACCGATAAGCTTTTTGTAAAGCGCTACGAAGAGGAAACAAATCTCAGATGCCATCTTATTGTTGACAATAGTGCATCTATGCACTTTCCCGAGTATGATAAAAAGAATCCTTCCAGACTTAATAAGATTGCTTTTTCGGCACATTGTGCTGCGGTTATCATGTACATGCTTAAGATGCAACGCGATGCTGTTGGCCTTAGCATTTTTAGCGATAAAGTGGATGTAAATACACAGGCTAAATCAACTACCGTACATCATAAATTGTTATACAATTATCTTGATCAGGCAATGGATCAAACACCAAAGGTTGAAGGCAAGACTGCTGCTGCGGGTGCATTACACGAAATTGCCGATAGTATTCACAAACGTTCGCTTGTAGTTATTTTTAGTGATATGTTTGAGAATATAAGTAGCAGCGATGACTTGTTTAATGCGCTGCAACATCTCATGTACAACAAGCACGAAGTAGTATTATTTCATGTTACAGATAAAGCGCGCGAATTAGACTTCAATTTTGAAAATCGCCCCTACGAGTTTATTGATGTTGAAACCGGAGAGCGGGTTAAGGTTCATAGCAACCAAGTTAAGGAACATTACCTTGAAAATATTAGAAAATTCAAAAAGGAGCTTGACCTTAAATGTGCTCAATATAAAATAGATTTATATGAAGCTGATGTGGCTTTGGGATATCAACAGGTATTGATGCCTTACTTTATCAAGCGAAGCAAAATGCATTGATTTTACAACCATACAACTACTTCCTTAAGTATCTGTTTAAACGTTTCAATAAGCTACAATGCCAACGTTTACCGACCAAACATTAAGATCCATTTATTTACCATCAACACCGCAAAGAATTGTTTCGTGTGTTCCATCACAAACCGAATTGCTGTTCGATTTGGGTTTGGGCGATCGTTTAGTTGGTACAACAAAGTTTTGTATTCATCCTCCCGAAAGCCTAAACAAAGTTATGATAGGAGGAACTAAAAATCTTAATATTGATAAAATATTTACATTAAACCCGGATTTGATTATTGGCAACAAAGAGGAAAATGATAAAAACCAGATTGAGTTACTTGAAAAAAATTTTCCTGTTTGGATAAGTGATGTTAAAACACTTGCCGATGCATATGCCATGATTACTAGTATTGGAGCAATTACAAACACATCCAATGTAGCACAATTAATAGCTAAAAGAATTGTTGCGCTATATTCAAACTTTTCTGTGCAGGGGTCTCCGTTGCGTGTTGCTTATCTTATTTGGCATAATCCGATAATGACGGTAGGTCATGATACGTTTATTAATGAGATCATTAAGATTGCCGGATTTGTCAATTGTTTTGAACATAAAACAAGGTATCCAACACTATCTGTTGAGGAATTAAGTCAGGCAAAACCTGATTTAATTTTTCTATCAAGCGAACCATTTCCCTTTTCACAAAAACACGTGGATATTTTTCAGAAACAATTTCCAGCAACTTGTGTAAAATTAGTTAACGGAGAGTTTTTTAGCTGGTATGGAACACGGCTTATTGGAGCGTATGATTACTTACAAAATCTTAGCACTCATATCTATAAAAGATAGATGTTATTGACTGGTTGCTTTGCTCTTTTTGTAAAATGCAGAGGTAAGGGGGATTTATTTTGGATTGGTACACTATATTACTAATAAGAATCCTTCTACCAATTACCATCAAAAGCCACTTCAACAAAGAAGGCTGATTCATCATCAGCCTTCTTTGTTTTTAACGAGCAATAAATTTATTTTAATTGAGCACCACTTTAGCACTATACTTTTGATTATCAAAAGTTAGTTCAATAAAATAAATTCCAGGCCCATAGCTTGACATTTGATACCATAAATTGTTTTCACCCTCAACTACGGCAATTTTTTCAGACGATAAAAGACGTCCGGTAAGATCCGTAATACGAATATCACCATCACCTGCAAGGTCAGTATAGAATGAAATATTGAATTCACCCGAATTTGGATTTGGCATTATTTCGAGCACAGCATCATCCTCATTATTGTCAAAAATATTTAAGCCATTTTTGCTGGCATTGGTGGTAAAAGTTCTTTTAACACTAGTAATGCCAGTACCCGAGCAACCAGGTCTAACGGTAACATTATACGTTGTAGAAGGCGAAAGACCAGTTAGGTTATAACTAGTAACATAAGGAATGCCTGGGGTTGTCTTTGTTGTCCACACAGAAGCACTAGAAACTTTGTATCTTATTTTAAAAGTTGCAGCAGTACTGGCGCTGTTCCAATTAACTTGCGCTGAATTGCTTGTTATATTATTTACCGTAACACCAGTTGGCTTAAGGCAAGAATAAACAACAGATGTTGAGCGCACTGCTGCAGCCTGACAACCAAATTGATTAGTAACCGAATACGAAAGGTAGTAAGGACCACCAACACCGGCAACATTGGGGCTAAATGTATTTCCTGAAACACCTATACCTTGAAATACACCACCTGGCGGTGTGGCAATCAATGCAACTGCTGTAATGGTATTTATATAGGACGTAGCCAGAGGTTCATAGTTAATTACAGGTATCGGATTTATAGTTAAGGTAACTGATTTGGTGGCTGTGCATCCGGCTGCATTGGTTCCGGTTACAGTATATATAGTTGTGTTTTCTGGATTGGCTAATACCGTTGAGCCTGATATTGAAGAAAGGCCGGTACTGGGTGACCAACTATAAGTACTTGCACCGGAGGCTGTTAAGGTAACTGATGTACCCTTGCAAACTGCTGTGCTATTAGTGAGATTAATAGTAGGATTGTTTCCTTTAGTTACTTTAACCGTTGTGGTTCCGGTGCATCCATTAGAGGTTGTTCCGGTAACGGTATATGTTGTAGTGCTTGATGGGTTAGCAGTAACACTTGTCCCTGTGGTGGCACTTAAGCCGGTTGATGGAGCCCATGTGTATGTACTCCCGCCATTTGCACTTATAGTTACCGGTACATTATTACACACTGATGTATTGCCTGTTACGCCTATAGTAGCCGTATTAGTGATAGTTACAGTTACTGTTTTGGTATCACTGCAACCTGCGCCTTGACCATTGCCTACAACAGTATAGGTTGTTGTTGTGTTAGGAGATGCTATTACCGATGAACCAGTAGTTTGATTTAAGCCGGTTGAAGGCGACCACGTATAATCTGCTGCTCCACTTGCGCTTAAATTTGCCTGTTGTCCTACACACATACTTTGGCCGCCTGTGGCATTAATAGTTATACCTGGACGTTGTTTGGTTAAGGTGTAAGGTACTGCCAACACATTGTTTACTTCGTTCTCTTCGGTAAAATAATTTAGCGGGTCTATCTCTACCACTATCCAATAGGTGCCATTGCATAATAAACTGTCCAATTGAATATACATTCCACCTAAATACTGATAGTAGATGTCGGTATAACCGGAAGATATACCTTGTCGGGTTGCATTGCAAGTAAAGTTACCGCCACCAAGTCCCAGATTTGGGAAATTAGCATTGCCTAATGTATTTCCATTACTATCTACGCAATGTCCCAGAAATGTTTGACAAGTGCCAAAATCCATCAGGCAAAAGGCGAGCTTTTGTCCATAACCAACTATAGGCCAGGTGAGGGGATCAGGGTTTGATGTGGCTTTTCGCAATGTATAATGTCCCCACTCATCTACATGCATATGTCCATGACCGGCATGGTAGGTCATAGTTCCTGCTTCCTTTTGTATTTTAGTCATCACATTTCCATTCTTATGATAAATCCATTGCTTAACTAAAATATTAGGAGGTAAATTTGTATTAGGACAAATAGCGGGAGGTGTGCCAACAATTGTATCCGTTCCGCAAACAAATACACTATCCGTTCGCACATCTAGTGGACCACGCCCAATATTAGGTGTAGAAACCGATACACGCAAACGACCTTTTTCAATTGTGCTATCGTTGTATGCGTATTCAATTATTCCATAGGAGCCACTTGTAAGCAATGGTGGCTTACCAACAATAATATCTGGCAATAAATCGCAGTCGGTTGAGTTTGCCTGCAAACATTGGCATGTTGTTGCATTCGTATTGGTGCACTGACTATTGCCTATTTGTACCATTATTAATACAGAAAAAATTGTAAGTAAAACGTTTTTCATTTTTTTAAATTTTGAATATTCCTTTTTTAAAAGAATTGTCATGATAGTTTTGACATTGCAAAAGTATAGCTTTTTATTTTAAAGTATGCTTGAGTTAGTGCGTTGCTCAAAAATTACTCCAAATTCTATAGAATTGTGGGATTATTAATCAAAACCCCCATTAAAGTTTCAACAGAAGAAACAAAAACAGATAGAAGAGATGATCTAATTATTGGAAAACTACTGGTTAGAATGTAAGGCAACCTTGTTGCCTTCGGTATCTAAAATAAACGCAAAATAACCGCTTTGAGCATCTATTAAAGTTTTAGAAACCAATACCTGGCCTCCATTATTTTCAACTTTAGAAAGCGTTATATTTAAATCTGGATTTGCATTTAAATAGATTAGACTTCCATGCACAGTAGGCTTGTATCCTTCACCGCAAATTAGCGCTCCAGTTACCATATTGGTTTCAGTTGGAAAAAGCGCCATATCATAGCCTAGTGTTTGTTGACGCTTAAATTTGATAGATAAAACAGTTTCATAAAATTGCAGAGCTCTTTCCATATTTGTAACAGGAATCTCAAACCAGTTAAGTATATTAGTCATATATTTGTAAGCAATTAGTTTTGACCAAGCAAAGTTAATTATTTAGCAATTCTTATTTTATATTAAGTGAAACATTACATCCTTTTATTTTTGAGTTTTTGTTTAATAAATATTGAAGGGTATTCGCAGTCTTCTCTCAGTGTTGGTTATACATACACTTTTATGGGTAATAAACAACTAAAAGACTTTTACAGAAATGGATTGGGGATAAAAGCAGCGTACTATTTGCCTCCGGCACGTAATTCATTATTCAGCAAGGGTTTTGAAGCAAGTTATGCCAGACTAAATGCATACTCGGTTTACTATAACGATTCGCTTATTGTGTTTCATAAAGGATTGAAAGTGGCCAAGTTGCCAAATACGATTCGCAACGACATTAGTAGTTCAATGACTACGGGAGGCGTATCTATTCAATTTGCACCTGAGTATGAAAAGCTTCAAAGTTATGCAACTGCCGGATTGGGGGTTACTTACATTAGGTCAGTTTGCCGGCTTGCTGATTTTTCGCTTGGGCAATGGTACATTAAAGATGCGCAAAACCTTATAGCCCAGCAACGAACTTCAAGTTTTACTTATTATTTGAATTTTAATTTGGGATTTAAATATGAATTGAGTGCTACCATATCTGTATACCTTAGAGCCGGATACACGTATACAGGGCTAGTTACATATATGGATTATAGCAACACTTCGTTGTGGAAGCTTGATTATGTAAAAGAAACTCCTTTTAAAGCAGATATACTTCAGGCTAAGAGCATCAGGTTAATTGATGATGATTTTATACAACTAAAACAAAACCTTAGTTACTATCAGGCTGAAGCGGGAGTGTTTTATAATTTTTTTAAGAGAAAAAACAAAACACGGAGTAATTGATGGCCTTGAAATTATTAATAAGCTTTTGTATGTTTGGAAACAAAATCCAAATAATATCCTTATTGTGATGTATTCCTGTTTCAAAAACAAATTGCACCATGTTAGATTGCTGGTAACAAAGCATGAAGTTATTGTGGGACAAAAAGTAAATAATAATATACAAAAAACGCAATTGCGTTTTTTGTATATTTATTTCTAACTGATCGGAAATGAAGCACTTCAAGCTAAGTATTGATAAAATTAAAAATAATGACTTGCGTCAAGCGGGTAGATTTGCAACATATTAAAAGACCGACCGTGAAAATAATAAGTATCCTTTTGACATCACTATTTTTGACCAGTTGTAACGGACAAGTTTCGACAGTTAAAGACCCGACAATTGACTTGAATGAAGGAAAATTAACCTACTCTATTTCAGGAGAAGGAACGACTTCAAGTTGGGAGTTGGAAATTCTTTTCGACCAAGACAACGCAGTAATTAAAGAAAAGTATGCACGTGGTGCAGATAGAAAATATATCTACGACAAGAAATCAAATGAAATTTTAGGATTAATTGATGACGCATCTTCATTAGGACTAAACAAGGATAATTATTTTATTTACTACACGCCTGAAGAACTTGTTAGGCAAGCGTTATCGAGTAACTATGGCGACACGACAATTAAAGTAACTCAAGAATTTAAAGACATTCTGGGGTATAAATGCCAAAAATCAATTATTAAGCACGGAGACCAAGTGATAGTTGAAGTTTGGTTGACAGACAAAATAAAGCCAGGAATAATTTATCCTTGGACACCGTTAACATTTGATAAAATAGCTTTAGAGTATGAAATAAAGATACTTGGAACTACTGACCGTAAATACAAAATAAAATCTATCTCGGACGAAAAAATTGACAAGAAGGAATTTGAGCATATTGTTCTAGACCCATACTATCTTGTAATTCCAGCTTACGTTTTTTCAATTGACAGTATGTGGACAAAGGACTATGAAGAAAATAAATTTCAATCGTTTACTTATCCTTATTTCAAAGACGGACGTGAATCCACAATTAAATTCGTAAAAGATGAACTTTATCAAATAGTTCCAAAGGACAAAGAGACGGATATCAGTATTGACTTTTTTGTGAACAAGGACGGAACAATTAGCGACATTGAGATTAGAATAAATTACTACACTGACGACAAACGAATTGAAGAAATTAAACAGTTTATTCAGTCAATGAAAACTTGGACGCCAGCAAAAGTAAAAGGACAACCTGTTAAATCAAAAGTGACAATATTTGCATAGAATGAGAAGAAATGCGTTGCATAACAGCACCTACAAGAAATTGGCGGTTCAGTGGTTAAATGAAGATTTGTGCTTCGTAGCAAGTGCGGTGCTAACAGACAGTTTTGTGCTTCGAAATCGCCAACTTCTTGTAGCTGCCAACCGTGCGTCAAGATGTGAAAAAACCCACTTTTGAAAATTTTGGCGGTCGAAGCGATTTCATAACTATGACCATATACGATTTATGCCAATTGTAGATTAAAATACCACGACAACAAGAACTCTTTTCAAATTTCAATTTTACTAAATCGAGCTTGCAAACAAAAGCATCAATAAAGCGTACAACATTTTCAGTATCGATGTTGCAATCTAAACTTGATATTTCCATTTGGTTGCGGCAGCCCTCAGCTATGTGATGCATATTTATTTTTTTTGCTAAGGTGTGTCAACGGTGTTGTTGTAATTTTTATTTTTACCTCATGTTGTTAACGTGCAGCTGTGGGCAAGTTGGTTATTTCACAGGCTGACGTTAGCTGCAAGGCTATGACACTAAACACAAAATAACATTAAACATTGAAACAAGCTATTAAGACATACTTAAACTCGGTTAAGACACTTTGCCCAAAAGTGACAAATGCTGAATTAAATTATCTTGAAAGTGGCTTGACTATTTCTGAATTAAAATCCAAGCATTTTTACATTCACGCAAATACAATTCAGAAGGAAATTGGGTTTATATTTTCTGGCTTATTGCGTGCCTATTATATTGACAATAATGGCAATGAAATTTCGGTAAACTTTATCAGGGAAAAGAGGTATGCAACCCATTATTCTGCGTTCATTACCCAAGTACCGAGCAAATATTATTTTCAGTGCATTGAACCGAGTGTAATTGTTAATCTCTCATATAAACACATTCAAGAAGGTTACGAACAGTTTCCGATTTTGGAAAGATATGGCAGATTGGTTGCAGAAGAAGTTTTGAAGTTGCAACAAAAAAGGATTGAAAGCTTTCTTTTCGAAAATGCAGAAAGCAGATATCTTGAATTTATTCAAGAAAGCCCTGATTTGTTCAATAGAGTTTCCTTATCTCACTTGTCATCTTACCTCGGTATCGAGAGACAATCATTAACACGAATAAGAAAAAAATTGGCTCACCATTCATTTTGACACATTTGTGTCAGATAGGATTTTGGAAGACCCTGCATATTTGCATTGTAAATAAATCAATGTAAAAATGAAAATAGTAATCTTTGGAGCCAGCGGCTTTTCTGGTCAGGCAATTCTAAAAAAAGCTTTATCACAAAATCATCAGGTAACCATTCTAGTCCGAGATAAAAATTCCATTCAACTTGAAAATGAAAATCTCACAATAGTTGAAGGAAATGTGCTTGACAGAAATACTGTTAACACAATCTTACAAAATCAAGATGCGGTAATTCAATGTTTAGGTGTTGGTGGCAAAGGCGATGGAAAACCTACCACTTTTATCTCTGATGCTACTAAAATCATAGTCGATGAAATGGAGAAAACCAATATAAAAAGACTTATAACGATGAGCAATGTTGGTGCTGGTAATAGTGTGTCTTTTCAGCCTTGGTTCTTCAACAAAATTATACTCCCATATTTCATGAAATGGCTGAAAGTAATCATTGATGATAAGAACCGTATGGAGCCGATAATAATGAATAGCCAATTGGACTGGACCATTGTTCGATGCTCAAATATTGTTGATAAACCTACGAAAGAAAACAGCAAAGCAACTCTTGATGGTAAAGATTTAACGCTATCAATAACATTAGGAGATATGGCAGCTTTCATTGTTGAGCAAATTACAGATAAAACATTTTCAAAACAAGCTCCTTCAATTAGCAACTAAAATGAAATATTTTCTCATTGTAATCCTTTCTCTATTATCAATTATGAATACATCTGCACATCCAAAATATTTTACTACAAATATCGGGCGTATAACCGTTTATATAAAAGAAAACACTTCAGATAAAGTGCCAATTATCTTTCTTCACGGTGTATACTTTGACCATCGCTTATGGGACAGCCAAATTCAAGAAATAAATGACCGCACCTTAATATCTGTTGACATGCCTTTGCATGGAAATAGCCGAAAGAACATAAAAGCGAATTGGACTATTACCGACTGCTCAAATATGCTAATTGAGATTTTAGATAGCTTGAAAATCTCCAAGGTCATTGCTATTGGTCACTCCTGGGGTAGTATGACTATTTTGAGAGCAGCATACAAACATCCAGAACGTTTTGCATCAATAGGGTTATGTAATATGCCGTTTCAAGCAGCTTCAAAAAAGCAAAAGACGACCTTTGGACTGCAACATTCCATGTTAGTGTTCAGAAATTTTTATACAAAACAAGCTGCAAAGGCCTTATTTGGCAAGTTATCATTGAAAGAAAATGCATCATTGATAATTCAACTCCAACGCCCAATGAGTATTTTATCAAATAAGCAAATTAAGCAAATCGACAAAGTTGTTATTTTAGACGCTGTTGATGCAACGGATTTAATCAAAACACTAAAAGTTAAGGCCATAGCTTTAAAAGGGGAAGAGGACTATGTGCCGACACCACCCTAATATTGAAACTATTGTTATTGAAGGTGGACATATTAGTCCTTTAGAAAAACCAGAGGAAGTTACAAGGCTTATACTTAAACTAATAAAATAAATAAGTCAAGAAGCCCAGCAGCTAAACATTTAGCCGTATAGACGAAAGCCCCCCGGCATCGTAGCAAACGATGGGCTTTTGACTATTAGGCCTGCCCCGAATTCTCTAACGGAGGTTCAGCGACACCGGCATGGGGTGTCGTCATAATTGAGTGGCTTTGCTGGGGGGGGCTAAATTGCTTTGGTGTACTAGTAAAGCAATTTTTGTTTTTGTGGATGTCTAACTATGGGTGTATACGATTCATACCTTTTGTAGTTTAAAATACCACGACAACAACTCCTCTCCAAATTTCAATTTCACGAAATCGAGTTTACAAACAAAAGCATCAATAAAGCGTACAACATTTTCCGAATCGATGTTGCAATCTAAGCTTGATATTTCCATTTAATGCCGGCAGCCCTCAGCTATGTGATGCATATTTATTTTTTTTTCAAAGACAGGTCAACAGTGTTGTTGTAATTTTTATTTTTACATGTTGTTAACGTACAGCTGTTGAGGGAATTGTTTTTTCACAGGCTGCCGTTAAGTTCAACCTTTTTGGGGGCGGCAGTAAAAGCTAATATCAAACTGACTGCAAAAAATATCTTTGACAAAAAAACAGGGTAGCCGAAAACTGATTATAGTAGGCAAACAAAACAAACAAATATAGAAATGGAAAAGAAAGCTGAAAAGAACATGGAACTTAAACTAATGGTATTTGCCATTCAAGATGATGAAAAATTTGCAATAGAACATTTTGGTCCGATTAATCCTGTTGACGATTCACTAATTGAAGAAGCATTGAAGCTCGGATTTAAAGAGTCTTTTGCCTATTCTTATAGCCAAGCGGCTAAAGCGCTTTTAAACTGGGAGGAAAAGGATTCAGGTAAATCAATTGTCGGTGGCTTTCGTATCCTGAATCTTGACCACATTTTAAAAAAAATTATCCTTATCTCCCATTTTGACCCAAAATATTAGATGATGCACGACCCCATTTTTGGAATTTTTAGTGTGGTGGATGCACCCAACGGCTAGTTGTTAAAGCATATGCTTTACAAAGCGCCACCAACTCACTTTATTATTTTGCCATTGATGAAAGACCAGAGTATTTAGGTTTAGACTTTCAGGTTATATGGCGATGCTTATCGCTTCGCGTTGTTTTATGTATTGGCAAAAAGCAATTCTTTCAATCCGCAAACAAAACCGAAAATGCGGAAACAGTAAAATTTAAAGAACACATGCCTCGTTTGTTTTCAGGTTGGACTTGGGAAGAATTTATTGCGAAATATGAATCTGTAAAAATTGAAGAAGACGCATTTTAGTATCAAATTTAATGAACAGAAATGTTTTGGCATTCAAGCAATCTTATTGCTAACTGCAAACAGTGGTACTCCGAACGAACAGCAAGGCAACGCATAACATTTAGCCGTATAGACGAAAGC